>JAESTW010000901.1 GCA_016763395.1 Kofleriaceae bacterium | reverse complement strand
TGATCACTTCATAACGATCCGTTACATCCCGAGTTCACCGATTATTGTCCGGGGGGAATTGCTCTCTCAAAGAGAGTTAGGAGCATTTCCTAGGTGCTAAGGGCCCTGGTTTGAAGAGACTGCTCTCAAAATCCGTCAGAAAGATCTGTAGTCCATATTATTTTGAAGTAATCTCTTCATAACAACGGTGAAGCCATGTCCAGACCCAGATCTATATCCAAAGAAGATTCCCTCGAACGCGCCCTCTTTCTCTTTTGGCAGCGAGGCTACGACCGCACATCCATCGCTGACTTGAGCGAGACAATTGGCGTCGGCCCTTCCAGCATCTACAACACCTTCGGCAGCAAGGAAGAACTCTTCCGCCAAGCAATCGATCGGTACCAAGTCACGTACGCGGAGCCCGCATTGCAATTGGTAGGGACGGACAAGGGCGAAGGAGCTTTTGAGTTTGTGCTCGGCATAATGCGCGAATTCGTCAAGCTCTACACGGCCAAGGGCCAACCACCAGGCTGTGCAGTCTTTCAGGCCGGTGGAGCAGGAGTGCCCGACTCAACCGGGGCATGTGCAATAACCAATGAAGTCAAAAACCATCTACAAGGCGCGATTCGCAAACGCTTTGATGCGTACCTTAAAGCCGGCGAAGAACTGAGCTCTTCACCGAAGACTCTCTCTCTCTTCGTTGTTAGCTCACTGCGCGGAATCTCGCAATTGGCCAGTGATGGAACGCGTCGCGCCGATTTGATGAAAGTGGCAGAACTCACCGCTCGTAGCTGTGTAAGGGCGAAGTAATTCTCCTTGCTCGCTGTTGCGGCTATCGTTTAGTTTTGCCGGCTGCACGGACTGCTGCCGCTCCCACAGAATCAGCGACAGCGCTGGCCTGTTTTGTGCTCTTCATTGCCCTAGTGATGTTAACGCCGCCGATCAGAATGCTCAGCATCGCCCAACTTCGGGCCAGCCGTTCCTCATGCGTACCACCCATAAGTCCTTCCCCTACCAGCTCTGCAATCTGCGCCATCTTCGACTCGTAAATCGCTTGGGTTTTCGTATTCGATCGAATGACGTCCGAGGTTAGCGACGCCATTGTGCAACCATTGGCCAGATCATTCCGATGTCGTTTTCCCACATAGTAGTCGACGAATGCCTGCGTCCAGGCCTTGCCATTCTTATGTTGAAACTCGGGAATGGCCACAATCACTTCGTCTAAGCCCGCTGTCAATACCGCCTCAAACGCAGCTGACTTAGAGGCAAAGTGAGCATAGAAGGCCCCGGACGTAACGCCTGCTGCCTTTGCAAGACCATCCACTCCACTACCGGCAAAGCCTAGACTGCGAAATCCACGGCCGACACCCTCGACGATTTTTAGCCTTGCCTCTTCTTTGTGCCCAGGTTTATAGCGCATTCCAGACGATGCCATATCATTCGTTATTTTACAAACAGCGATTCGTTCGCGATCTCTATCATCTCGATTTGGTAGCCGTCCGGGTCCGCGATGAATGCGATAATTTCTTTTGAATCAAACTTCATGGGACCTGGTGCTCTGAGAATAGGCACGCCATCTCGCTCAAGCTGCTTACAGGTTGAATCGAGATCTTCTACTGCAAGAGCGATGTGGCCATACCCTGTTCCCAATTCATAGTTCGTCGGGGCCCAGTTGTGCGTGAGTTCTAAAACCGTGACGTCAGATTCTTCTCCATAGCCCAGAAACGCAAGAGTAAAACAGCCACTCTCATAGCGCTGGCGCCTTAGGAGCCGCATCCCAAGCCTTTCGATATAGAATTCAAGAGACGTGTCTAAATCGGACACACGAAGCATGGTGTGAAGGATGCGATGCGGCGCCTTAACGGCCATCATTCCGGCTTTGCTCCACTTCCGATGGCTTGCTCAAGCTCCTCGTTTGACATGGCACGGCCATCGAGATTCCACGCACCATCAACCGTGTGGACTACATTGAAATAGATGTTGTCACGAGGCTGCAAGGAGCCGGACAGTTCGTGAATAATCTCGGTTGCATCGTTGCCGAAGCCTTGCTGGATCTCGCGTGAATTAAAGGCAAAAGAGGGTACCTTCCATTCGACCCAGGCTCCCGCAAATCGCTTTCCACCAGAGAAGCTTCTGCCCTTGGGAACGATATGTATGTTGGCAGTGATGTTTGGTGTCATGACTGTATTGCCGTCAAGGGCGTGCCATCGCAGCATGGATTCGCTGAGGCGCTTAACAGCCTCTTCTTCGTGTTCTGGGGGTAAAACACCTTCAGTGAGTGTCAGTGTAAGTGGCATAAAATGTGTCTCCTTTTCTTGGTCGCAAAAGCACACTTGATTTCCAGGCATGCGAGCCAGCCCTAATTGGATAGCTATCGTTATCTTATGGGGTGCACCACCCAATCTGTCAACATAAAAAAACGATCGTTATTCTTTGGTTGCGATCAGACACTCGATGGAAATGCTACGCCACTTGTAGAAGCGGGCAAACACGGACAAACTCCTTAGGCTCGATATCCGGCGACGAGCCGGCATTTGCTCATTTCAAAACCGTTAGAAAAAGATCCAGCATTGCGCGGTGGCGGGGCTTGCCTGTTTCTTTGTCATCAAGAGGAGCGAACATGCCTGATAAGCGCATGTCGATGTAACCGTGCACCATTGACCACAACGCCACAGCAACTGTGTCCCTATCGACCTTTGCTCGGGGTGCAGCGCGGTCGATTTCGTCACAGAGTTGGTCGTAAATTTTGTCCATGGCCGAAAGTAACTGTGGGTCCTCATGATCAATAAGATCACCGCGCCAGAGCAATTGATATCGATGAGGGTATCTGAACCCAAACTTAATCATCGCATCTGCGAAGACCTCAACTCTATCCTTCTGATTAGTAGGCGTTTTCAGAAGAGCAGATTCAATATCCTCGAGAATGATTTCAAATTGGGCCTGAGCAATCGCGGTCAATAGTGCGCGTCTATCTTTGTAATGATTAACCGGCGCGCTGTGCGAAACACCTGCCTCACGTGCCACAGCACGAATCGTCACCCCGCTAACCCCGTGCTGATCTAGCAGCGAAACGGCCACATCAAAGAGTACGCGTTTCAGGTCCCCGTGATGAAAAGAGTTTGGTTTGGCCATAGCGCATATTGACATCGTCTATTTACATGTCAATATAGACACTGTCAATATCGAACAATAGGAAGTTCATCTTACCAGCACTAGCTCTCAGCTCTGATGAGTTACCTGCCCTAACAAACCACCAAGGAACTGGACATGAGTATAGTTATTCACGGATCTACGCTTTCGCCTTTTACTCGCAAAGTCACACTTGTGGCGCTCGAAAAAAACATTCCATTTCAGAGCCAGGATTTAAACCCTTACAGCCCTCCATCTAACTTTGAAACGATGAGCCCGTTAAGGCAGATTCCAGTTCTGCAGGATGGCGACTACACACTCAATGATAGCTCCGCCATTAGCGCTTATTTGGACGCAGCATATTCTGGGGTACACAAAGCACTGCTGCCCGAAGCCCCTAAAGCCCGAGGCTATGTTCTTTGGATAGAAGAATATGCCGATACGGCACTTTTTCAGTGCATCAGCGAAGGTGTGTTTCGGCCGATATTTATTACGCAGTTTTTCGGCAAACCTATTGATATGGCGACAGTGCAGGACACCATCGCCAACAGATTACCTGTTCCCCTTGGTTATCTGGAAACGCAAATCATCGGCAAAAACTTCTTCGCGGAAGAGCGGCTTACATTGGCCGATATTGCCGTTTATGCACAACTCGCCAATCTCGAACATGCCCAGCATTTACCCGAAACAAGTGTCTACCCAAACCTCATGGCGCATTTCGGGCGGATGAAGTCGCGCGGCCCAATAGCCAAGCTATTCACGCTTGAAGCACAATATCTAAACGGCATGCTCACCCAATTAAAAAAATCGGTCTGAGCTGCAAGGCCGCTTTATGTCGGACAAGGCTCGAGTGCTTTGTTTAAGATGTTCTTGATCCCCTGATAAGCGCCGCCCCAAAAGTAGAGTGCTCTTCGCGATGCTGCTTCGGCTCGCTCTCGTCGATACTCTGGGATCTAGAAGTTTCCGCCTTGCGAAGCCGGACAAAACAGAGTTTCTCTGTATCTCCGCTCTGTATTCGGACTTACCTCGAGAAGCTTCGCAACTTCTCGTGGCCCAGTGCCCATACGGTGCAGACTCAATC
>JAESTW010000900.1 GCA_016763395.1 Kofleriaceae bacterium | reverse complement strand
TCAGGAGATAGCACGCGTTTCACACGAAGCTTTCTGCCGACACAACACTCACGTTAGTTCAACAATGTGGAAGGTTACGAGAAGTACTCTTGGCAGCTTCGCTTGATCGCCTTCGGCGCGTGATTCTCGGTTTAGGTATTTCACCTATTCAGGGTTCATCGAACTGCGAAAACCAGTTCATCATTGTCAACAAGAACAGCCGATTGAGGTATCATGGTACTGGGGCACGTCGGCCTCCACCGTATCTGATAACTCGCAACCCGGACTGGGACGCGTGGTCCTCACCAATGACGAATGACCCACGATTAAAATCCGCTGCTACCTCGAGTATCCGTGTGTTGCTCATCGAGGACAACCCCGGGGATGCGATACTCGTTCAGAGAATGCTCAAGAAGGATTCTCAAGAAACATACGATGTTGTGCACGTTGTGAATCTAAAGGAGACAAGTGTTCAAGACTTGTCGGCAATCGACGTCGTACTACTGGACTTATCGCTACCACCCAACGAGGGGCTCGACACCTTTCGACGTGCTAAAATGATGCTGGGAGATTTACCTACGATCGTTCTCACAGGGCTCGATGACAACAACGTGGCAGTGGCAGCAGTCCGCGAAGGGGCGCAAGACTACTGCATAAAGAACGAAATCGATAGCAGTATGCTCGTGCGAATTATTCGGTATTCAATCGAGCGCAAGCGTTTTGAGAACATCAATTACCACATCTATCACGCCGATCGTCTAGCGTCTATCGGACAACTCGCGGCGGGAGTCGCCCACGAAATCAACAATCCCACGGCGTTTCTCTTGACCAATCTCACATTACTGCAAGAACATATCGGTGTATTGGAGAGAGCATTCGACCTATTGCGCAACGAAGCAAAGACCAAGTTTGGCGGGTACGAGCGTGGATACGTGAACGACCTAATGACCGAGCTAGGAGTAGCGCATAGCGTTGCCGAGTCCAAAGACATGTTGATCGATAACCTCGTCGGAATCGACAGAATTCGTACCATTTCCAACGACCTTAAGAACTTCTCGCGAATTGAGCGAGATGACGCAGAGTGGATTCAACTGAACGAGGTTGCTAACGCTGCATGCAAAATGGTTTTCAATGAGATTCGCCATCGAGCCCACCTAGTGATGAACCTCGGTACGTTGCCAACTATCGCTGGTGATCGAAGCAAGCTAACGCAGGTTTTGGTCAATGTGTTAATCAACGCAGCACACTCGATTGAGGAGGGAGCGACGGACAAGAACACGATCACCCTCTCCACTGAGTACCTGAGCAACAAGATAGTACTAACCGTACAGGACACTGGCTGCGGGATTTCCGAGGAAGACCAGGCTAGGGTTTTCGAACCCTTTTTTACGACCAAGCCGCGCGGGGTTGGTACCGGACTAGGTTTGGTACTGGCTGCGGAAACCATTCGTAAACACCGAGGCACTATTTCTATCACCAGCGAACTCGGACAAGGCACTACTTTCGAAATGAGTATTCCCACGGATACGGGATTGATAGCGAAACAGCTTCTTCCAGAGACCGAAGAGACTGGAGAGACATCGACACACAGGGCAAAGATACTTATCGTCGATGATGAGTTACTACTTCGCAAAGCCTTCCGCCGCATGTTGCAAGGGTCACACGACATTAGTGAAGCCGCGGACGGTCAAGAAGCACTAGCTCTCATTACGGCCAACCCCACATTCTTCGATGTCGTGCTCTGCGACATCATGATGCCCGAATTTGATGGCCTAAAGCTCTACGCTGCGCTTGAAACGATAGCCCCGGATCTGAGAGACAGAGTGGTTTTTATCAGCGGTGGAGCATTTACTGATCGGACAAGCGAGTTCGTATCGACAACAGATGCTCTCATCCTGGAGAAACCCATTGCTGGCAAGCAACTCTTGGAAGCAGTCAGATCAACTTACAGCAAACGACGAGTATAGGCGCAATCACCGCGTGTGCTAGCGTCCGAAGAATCGCGCCATTGGGCCATCGGAGTTTAATTGGAGCCGGTTGCCACACGAAAAACGCCCCACCTGGCAAAGGCGGAGCGTCTTGATCTAACAAGCTATGCTTGAAGCGTCGTTTTTAAGAGCAACCCGAAGTGCTGCCACAGTTCGGACACTTGTGACACGCGCCGTTGCGGATCATCAAGGTACCGCACTCATGGCATGGTGGAGCGTCCGACTCTGCAACAAATCCCATTTGCGATGCCACTGAGATTTCTTCCACTACAATCGCTGCGACCTTGCCACTCTCGACAGGATTGCCTTTGTCCATGACTGGAACGTTGGGCAGATCGAGTTGTGCTTGTCTTGCGCGACCACTTGCTGGATGCGCCTCTGTACCGGCCAAGAATCGCAGTGCGAGCCAACGAAAGAGGTAATCCATGATTGAGGTAGCAATTGGGATCTCTTTGTTGCCAGTAAATCCGCTCGGCTCAAAACGAGTGCCTTTGAACTTATCACAAACAATTGAGAGTGGAACACCGTGCTGCAACGACAGAGAAATCGCGGTTGCGAAAGAGTCCATAAGCCCAGCGATAACTGAGCCCTCTTTTGCCATCCGGACAAAAATCTCGCCCGGAGTACCATCTTCGTACATACCAACGGTAATGTAGCCTTCGTGTCCGGCGATCTGGAACTTATGAGTAAGCGAGTGCCGTTCAACTGGAAGCTTGTAGCGAATGGACATCGGCGGGCCCGCTGGAGCCAACTTACTAGCGCGAAGTGCGGTAATCAGTGCCATCTCTTCGTCATTTAGCCCCTCGAGACCGTCTTTCTTGATACTGCCATCACTCACTGCTCCCTCTTTCGAGGTGGAGAGTGGCTGAGTTCGCTTGCAACCATCTCGGTAGACAGCAACTGCCTTGAGGCCGTATTTCCACGACTCAATGTAGGCAGACTCGATGTCTTCAACCGTGCAAGTGCTCGGCAGATTAACAGTCTTTGAGATCGCACCGCTGAGGAAGGGCTGAGTTGCAGCCATCATCGTGATGTGTCCCATGTAGTCGATGGAGCGTTCGCCATTGGGAGAGCGGAATGCGCAATCAAAGACGGGAACGTGCTCGTCTTTGAGTCCGGGAGCTCCTTCGATGGTCTCCTTTTTGTCGATGTACTCGACAATGGCCTCAACCTCGTCTTCGGTGTATCCCAACCTGGAGAGCGCAAGTGGAACCGTGTGGTTGACCATCTTAAGAACGCCGCCGCCGACCAGACGCTTGTACTTGATAAGTGCAATGTCCGGCTCAATGCCAGTGGTATCGCAATCCATCATGAACGCGATGGTTCCGGTTGGAGCGAGCACGGTGGTTTGTGCGTTTCGATAGCCATACTTCTCACCGATATCGAGCGCTTCTCGCCACGCTGTCCGAGCACCTTCCATAAGCTCGTAGGGAACGAGCGCGGAATCAATAGTTGCTACAGCAGCCTTGTGCTTGCGAATTACTCGCAAAAATGGCTCTTCGTTCTCTGCGTATCCGTCAAAAGCACCAGTTGTATCGCGAGAAATTATCGCAGACTGGCGGTAGGCCTCGCCACAGAGAATTGCGGTCAGAGCAGCTGCGTATGCGCGTCCGGGAACCGAGTCGTATGGCAATCCGCGTGCCATAAGAAGAGCACCGAGATTTGCATAACCAAGTCCGAGCGGTCGGAAGAGGTGAGAGTTCTTCTCAATCCTCTTAGTCGGGTACGAAGCGTTGTCAACAATGATCTCCATTGCCGTCAAAGTCGTCGCAATCGCGTGTTTGTAGCTCTCTACGTCGAAATCGCCATTTTCCATAACGAAGGTTTGCAGGTTGAGCGATGCCAAGTTGCAAGCCGAGTCATTGAGGAACATGTACTCAGAACAAGGGTTCGAAGCATGAATTCGATCGGTATTAATGCACGGATGCCAATCGTTGATCGTCGTGTCAAACTGAATGCCCGGGTCACCGCAGATATGCGCTGCTTCGGAGATTTTGCGCATCAGGTCACGCGCTGGCATGGTGTCGATAACTCGTCCACCCATTACAGCTCTGGTCGACCATTCGCCATCATCGACAACCGCTTGCATAAACTCATCGGTCACTCTGACAGAGTGGTTTCCGTTTTGGAATTGCACTGAGTCGTAAGCGCCGCCAGGACTATTGAAGCCACCGTCGTAACCAGCATCGATCAGAGCCCAAGCTTTTTGCTCTTCGTCTTTCTTGCTGTCGACAAAACTAATGATGTCCGGGTGCGATGCGTTGAGGATAACCATCTTGGCAGCGCGGCGAGTTTTGCCACCTGATTTGATAGCACCGGCGAAGGAATCAAAGCCCTTCATAAAGGAAACCGGACCACTGGCTGTTCCGCCACCGTTGAGCAATTCTGCTGAGGAGCGCAGGTTACTCAGGTTGGAACCGGCACCACTGCCGTACTTAAAGAGCATGCCTTCTGTCTTGGCAAGACCAAGAATTGACTCCATGGAATCGTCCACCGAGTTAATAAAGCAAGCCGAGCACTGCGGATGTTCCTCAACCCCGACGTTGAACCAAACGGGAGAGTTGAAAGCGACCTTCTGATTCACTAGTAAGTGAACGAGCTCGTCACGAAATGCCTCTGCATCAGCTGAGCTGGCAAAGAACTTGTCTTTGACGCCCCAGCCGTAAATTGTGTGGGCAACGCGAGTAATCATCTGTTTTACAGACTGCTCGCGGCCTGGTGTGTTCAGAGCACCTCTGAAGTACTTCTGAACCACTACATTAGTAGCGGTCTGCGACCAAGCCTTTGGGAACTCGACGCCCTTCTGCTCGAAGTACATCTCTCCACCAGCGCCAGTAATTGTGGCGTCGCGAATCTCCCACTCATCCTCATCCAGTGGATTTTGGCCAATACGGGTATTGTAGCGCTTAAATACGAGGCCTACTCGCTCATTGCCAGATGTCACATCATCACCTTGCTCATCGTCAGCGCCATTTCCGGTTCTAGTGTTCACGTTCATTTCTCTCTTGGTCCTCATTTGTTCCGTTTTCTAGCCAATCACAGCCTATTGATTAGCCAGTCCCCATTTTTGGCGCGCAGGTTTCCGTACCGGACTCCCCGCATTCCGTTGACATTATTAGTTTTTTTCCCGCCCGAAATCTTGTCTCAATCTCCGCTCTCTCATGTTTTTCAACATTGCGAAGGAGCTAGACTATGCAGACGTGTTGCTCTGATGGTCAAGAAAAATGGAATCCAAAAACCCCAAAATATTGGGGGTCCCGTAGCCCCTAACCACTACAGATTGTGTATGCAGGGGTCCTACTCGTTGTGAACACAATGTGGAAAACTTGCGATTTACGAGAAATGTTTTCTGCGATTTCAAAAGGTTGTCTTGTCTGTGGATAACTTTTGATATCGGCGAATAACAGTTCAAAGACCACCAAGACTCCGGATCCCCCTCTTCAATCGAGATCTTCCCATTTTGGATTATTTCAGGCGAGATCTTGCGTTTCCGAGAGCGCTTCCTGGTCGAAAGTTCTTTGAAATAATCGAGAAAAACCGTGCATTTGAGGCAATTGTCTTTGGTAGAGATACAGTCGTGACGACTCGCATCTCAACTTGGGTACAACTATTTCTATTAATTTTTGTTTTTGTCTCGTGTTCGAAAGCAGACAGCGGCAAGTCGAAAGGCAATTCACAACCACCTACACCTGATCGAATTGTCACACTTACCCCTTCAGCTACCAGTCTCGTCGTCGAACTTGGTGCCGCAGACAAAATCGTTGGACGGGACAAGTACTCGATCGAGCCAGAAAAGCTCCTAGCCCTGCCCATCGTAGGTGATTTTATCAACCCCAACATTGAAGCCATTGCCGCACTGGCACCTCAGTTGGTACTCTTGGACGAAAGTCAGCAAAGTGCGAAAAACTCGCTGGAAACCCTCGGTATTCCCACGTTTTCGCTGCGTATGCACACATTGTCCGACGTCCGCAATGGGCTTATAGAAGTAGGTCATTCTCTGAACCGGGACGAAATTGCAAAGCAAAGTTTGGCCACTATTGATGAAAAAATCGCGGCTGTCCGCAAGTTGGCGGCCGCTCGATCTGGGAAACCGAAGGTACTCGTCTTGATCGACCGAGACCCGGACAGCCTGCGCGCAATGATCGCGGCCGGCCCCAACACCTACGTCGACGAGTTGCTAACAATTGTTGGCGCCACTAACATTCTCAGCAACTCGCCTGTCCAATATCCACAAATCAGCGCCGAACTGATCATGCAAGCGCAGCCACAAATCATCATCGACCTGAGCCGCGCCGAGAACAAGGACGCCTACAGTGCCATCGCCGAAGTCCCAGCGGTCGCCAATGATTTGATCCACTTGGGCAACAATCCCAAGCTGCTCACGCCCTCTCCGCAGGTCGGCGAAGCGCTGGAGATCTTGATGAAGCTGACAGAGCTTCCGAGCCAAGCGCCGTGAAGATTCTCAGGCGCCTAGCTCCGGTTCTTGTCGGCGGCTTCTTGGCCCTTGTTTATGCCGTGCTGACCAGATCTTCCGACACGCCACAACCCGTGCCTTCAGAATCGGAGCTTGGAGAACGCCAAGGGGCTCAGAGTCAGCTGCCAGCTCGGCCACCTATAGTTGTTACAAAGGTCAAGCCTCTCCTTACAAATGACTCCAACGCCCCGAACTACGATCCTACACTGTTGATTCGCGTCAAGAACGCGATCCCATCAGAGTTATTCGAGTCTGAACCGCGAGCCGAGAATTGGGCGCAACCATTTGAAACCCACGTACAACAATATGTCCAGGATTCGCTTGCGGACATAAGCGTTAATGCTCCCGTGTCCGTAGCGTGCAGAACAGCAATCTGCAAAGTCGATGTCGATGTCAGTAGCCTTGGTGACGAGAGCGCGAAACTTGTCCAGGACTATCTGACTTCATCTGCTCCGATCGGCAACTTCACCTCCTTCTCCATTAATGACCAAGCTCCGGGACAGCTTGTCATCTTCAGCGTGCTATCCCCGGACATAAGAACCACGGACGGCTTCGATACCTTCACCAGTGAGTTTGCTCAAGGTGGAGCAGAGCGAATCGAAGCGCAGAAACAACACATTATTGAGATACTGCAACCAGCAGAGGCACCATGAACTCTGCCGCAACGGCGCGCTTTGTGTTGATTGCTACAACGGAAGCATGATTGGCATTGATTGCTTCGAGCCGAGCGAGTTTGGCTGTGCTTCAGAAAGTAGAGTCGGCGCTCAACAACCCACTCGTTGAACAGGACAGCGCTGAGCCGTGAGTTGGTAGCGGCTACTTATTCAGATTGAGAAAACATCTTACATCATGAATCGTAGTTGTCCATTCGGATATCGCGTTGCCTTCTTCATCAATAGACTCCCGCGGATCGACAAAATCCTCCAGCCGCTCAAACGAGAAACTCTCACGGATTCCGTCAAGCATCAGAAGCTGTTGTTGAACCACGACATCCCCGCCAACTCGATACAGCGGCCAGCAGCAGAGAAAGTTCGCT
>JAESTW010000081.1 GCA_016763395.1 Kofleriaceae bacterium | reverse complement strand
TTCCCCCTGGTAGAATGCGGCGCCATCCCGCAACCGATTGGAGTAGCCCATGTTAATGACACTTGTAGCCTTTCGCGCGAAGGCAGGACTTGGCGGCAACGTCTCCGAGGGAGATAAGATCCGCACGGTTCAGCTGCGACTTACCGACTGCCACGCTCCAGACCGCACAGACGAGCAGCAGACTGCTGCCAAAGAGGCGTTGCGGGACGCTATCGGAGCGTGGCGGAAATCTCACACCCCAACGAAGTCATTAATTAAGAAAGGTCGCAACAAGGGGAAGCGCAGAGCAATGGACGAGCTGCAGTGGCAGATCGAGGCAACGCTCATCAACACAGACCTCGACATCATTGACCGCGCGCACTTTCGAGAGCTAGCCGCTGCCGCATCTATGCGCAAGCCTCAGTACATGCCTCGATCTGAGAGTTTTCCCTGTTCCACGCAAATCGGCGAGAGCTGGTGTACGGACTGCCCTTGTGCACGGACAATACCGAAGTAGCTCACGTAGTAGCCGTTGGGCTTGGGATACTCACTTGCTAGGTAGGCATTTATAATACTGGAGGCGTGTTGCCCTTCGGGCGAGACGGTGGTTGAGGTTGTGGTTTTTAACCAGGCACGCGAGTGCGCCTGGATCTTGCCACTTAGCGCAAACCGTATGCCCCAGAGCCGGTTTGCCGCGTCGCCATCGAGTAGAGGCCCTTGTAGGGGGATTGTCCGGGTGCATTTGATGGCGACCAAGACATCGTCTGCGGGGATTTCTGGAACGACGTGCTCCTCAAACTGCCAAACGCACGAAGTGGCGATGTCAGTATCGTAAGTGGGGTTGTAGCCAAAGCGCTTGTTGTCCCGCCAGTCCACTTGATAGCGGTTGAACTCCTCCCATGAGGTGAATCCGTAACGCCCTCGCTCTGCCATATCGATGACCTGTTGCAGTGCGTACGAGTTCACCGTGTTCTCGGCGCGAATCCCGTAAATCCAAGTCTCGTCGTCGTCTCCTTCGAGAGGCAGAAAGGCTGCGCCTCGAATGTCCTTGGCAACGCAGACTCCGGAGGGCTGGAGAACATCGTCGAGTTCATCGTAGCCGCGCCACACCATGGAGGTAGGTTTGGTGTTGACCCAAGTGCCATTGTGCCTCTTCGCCGCCTTAAAACCACTGGCAAAGATGTCTCGTGGAGGCCGGGTATCTCCGCGCCAAAAAACCTTGCCCGCTGCCCCACTCGGACACGTCATCATGTTGTCTTTATAGGGAAACTCAAGAAACCCGTCACGGTACGTCTCGCCGAGCTTTTCGATGTATTTCTTGCGGGCCGGCTTGCCTCCCAGGGCAGTCAAAGCTCTGAGTTTCAGATTCTCCATTTTGCTTAACATGGTCGGCGAGCGTACCACAGGCCTCAGCAAACGCGCCATGTCCCCGCGTTGCTGCGTCCCCCCCGAACCTTTTGGGCGGCCGCGAGTGCTCTGGTTTCGATCTTGATTTTACTTGCGAAGTGACAGCATCCCGGACAGCACATCACAAGATGATCAAGCCTCAACACCAATTGCAAAACTACATAATGTTCTTGATTCAGAACCGATTTGTACGCAGAGTAGCTTGGTGCGAAGTTACTCGGTTTTCTCAGCAATAATTGCGATCATTTTACCTTCATGCGGCAATTCATCAAGTGGCCCGCCTGATGCTTCACCAGCAAGCCCCGATGATGCCAGTACCATGACTCCAGACGCTTCATCCGAGAGGGTCACCAGTCCTCTTTGGGAAAGCCAGGAACCCATCAATATCTCCATCTCAGGCCCGATGCAAACCGCGTTTGACGCCGCGTTTGCTGGGCAACCGGACGGTTTCTTCCCGCCTATACGTATCAAAGAAAGTTTCTTAGGGGAGTTGCGTTACACCGCTGCTGGGAACGAAGTGGTCTTGCAAGTGAAGCTAAAAGTGAGGGGGAATTCTTCTTTGCAGGAGTGCGCCTTCCCAAAAATGAAAATCTCTACCTTTGTCGATGACGAGCGCGCGAATAGTATTTTCTACAAAGCGAAACGGGTCAAGATAGGTACTCATTGTGCTGACCTTGGCGACGATGATACGGGAATCATCGGCCGACTGCGCAACCAAAAGGCCGCGTATCGCGAGTCATTTATCTATCAAATGATGCGCAAGCTAGATATGCCCAGCAAGTGGACTCGGCCAGCATTGATTACGTACACGGACACTTCAGCGACGGGTTTGAATACGGGTTGGACTGTTGAGCGAATGGCATTTCTCTTCGACAACGCGGACAATTTGGTGAAACGGTATGGGCTCGCCCTCAGAGAAGAGGGAGCGTGGGGGCAAGCGGACTCGGACAAGGTCAACAGACTTCTCGCAGCCAAGATACATTTTCTTCACGCCCTAATCGGCAACTGGGACTGGGAACTACCTTTGGTTGCCAGTGGGCCCCAGGCTCCGTGGAATATGCATTTTCTTGTCGGGGATGGTGGCGAGCTTCGACCGGTTGCCTATGACTTTGACCTTTCTTCGGTTGTAACCGGAAAACCCTACCGTGCAAACCAATTGCCGGATGAGTTGTATCCAGATGAGCCTTTGTTATTCCGTCAAGCGGCATACTTTCTCCTCCCGAGTAAGACCGATTTTGACGAGGCAACGCGAGACGAAGCGGTGAGGTTCTTTCGGGCGGCAGAACCCATTCTGCGAACAACTCTCAATGACTACCCAATGGATATGGACGGTAAACAGCTTCACGCAGAACACATGAATGCATTTTACGATGTCCTAGACAGAGAGTATCCATAGAGTCATGGCTAGCAGTCCGTGGTGGAAGTGCACTGCAAGCGAAACTGAGTGATTTTGAGTCAGGTCAAGGCGCCTAACTGTAGCAATACCTTGCGTATTGCGAAGTTTTGCAACGCAGAGATGGCGGAAAAGCGCCGGTTTGGACGCGGTCTGACTTTCACCACGGGCTGCTAGCTATCAAGACACTTGAGAATTGCCGGTCTCGATTTGAGATCACTCCACTCTAGATTCGAGCGCGAGAAGGCATTCACCGCCAAACCCAGGCCAAGGTACTTCGCCGTATTCGATCCTTGGATCTTCTCTGCCATAGCGATTTCCGCCACGAGAACATCGAGAACATCGGTTTTCAGTTCTTGCTTGCTCTTGCCGCTAGCTACCCAGCCTACAGAGTGCAATCTGCGCGCTGCTCTTTCGGCCGCCTCAGATTTGGACTGTCGCGCGGCAGCTTTCTGGAAGATCTTCGGCTTCTTGTACGCCTTCGGATCGAGAGCGACGACCTTGAGCAGCATGAAGAGATTGTCGAAGCCACGGGTCACTTTATAGCCATTGAGCACACTCCGTATGTTCTTCTGTGTGATGTGAGCCGCTGGTGCCGCAGTCTTGTATTTGTAAGAGATGGCGTTTCCCTCAACCAAGTCGAGGAAGGTTTTGTATCGGGCCCAAGGCGTGACTCCACTGAGCCTTGCGTCAAGAAACTTCCCCTTGCCAGCAAGGTCGAGCAATACGGCAGCGCGGGCTAGAAAGATCTCATGTGGGTTCTCTTTGGCACCGGGCGGCTTGGGAAACCTGATGCTCTCACCGCCGTGTTGCGACGCCATCCCGACTCCCTTGCTCGACCCCTCGCCAATCGTAACGACGCTGTCGCCCTTGACCCAGTAGAAACAACCACTCACAGAACGCTTCCAGTTTGCGGCGAACTCGCTACTGCCGCATGTGGGTTGTGCCCATCCGACATAGCGAATTTTGTCTAAAGGCCACCTCGGCAGAGCATGCCTAAGGTGGGTTGAGAACGTGCCCTTGGCCATCGCCAGCGCCATCTGGCTTGACATCGCCGCGCCCAGGCTGTGTCCAGTGACTGTGATGGTGCGCGGCGGTCCGTAGATTTGATTCAGCCGCTTGAGGGCTTGGTAGATTGTGCCGCCGCAGGTCTGCAGGGCGTAGGAGAATCCCTTACCCACCTTGCCTTCTTTGCTAACCCACTCGTTCTTCACCTTGAAGTTCGCCATGTCAGTCACCCAGTCGGGGTTGCCGTGTTTGCCAAGCGCCTGAACGATCGTTCGTGCAATGCTGCCACCGCTGCGGCTGCCTCTAAAGGCGATGTGAATGTCGTGCTTGCCCGGGTTGGACGGGTCCTTCCTCATCATGACAAAGCCCATAAGGCTCCACGCGGGCTCCGTGTTCAACTCAACGAGACCGTGGCCACCTTCGAAGCCGATCAAGTGGTCGGTACCATCGGGGTAATCGCATACCTCTATGATCTCGACGGCGGCGTTCTGCGGAGTACCTCCCATTCGCGGGGCCTGCTTGTACTGAGCAACCTCGACGGTTTTAATCCGGTCAGTGATATAGGCTGGAGTCTGCATACTCACGTAGCCATCGGCTGTGCCTGTAAACGCTGGCAAGCGTGGATTGAGCTGGTCGTATCTTGTAATCACTGGGTCCAGTGATCGGTTCGAGGCGTTGTTAAACGCGGCGTGCGATGGACCGCGATATCCCGCGGCTGGATCCATGGAATCGCACCAGTCGTGCACCGCAGTCATGAAGAGCTTACGACGATCAGAGAGGCCCCTCGTCATCACGTCGTACCAAGGATCAAGCGGCCAGATTACCGACTGGTGATACAGATGGTAGGAAAGAATTGATAGATCGCACTGTAGAATCGACTCGGGTATGAACATTATACGGTTTCAGGATAAGCCAACCAGTTAGAAAAGCGCAAGGGGCGGGTGTCGGGAGCCTCCGGTTTTATCGAAACGCGTGTCGACGTGTCCGGCTGTGCGCATTCCCCCGTTGAAGCAGCGCGCCCAACGAAGAATCACGTTAGGCTGACTCCTTCGAAAGGAATAACGTTATGTCGGAACGATGCAAGCAGTGCGAAACAGATCTTGAGGGAGTGGAGTCCAAGAAGGTGGCCCAGTGGTCATTCTGCCTCTCGTGCTTCGATGAGTTGATGGAGGCTTCTGCAAAGAAGAAGCCCGCGACTGCTGCCGATTTCATAACCACGCCCGAGGTCACTGAGCCCGAGCGCGAATTGACGGTAGATGGGCCCGAAGAGAACGCCGGTCTAGCAATGCGCTTTTCCGTTGGGCCTCCTACGTTGCGCTGCCAGACCTGCAAGACAGAACTTCAAGAGAATCAGAGCCACGCAATGCTCGGTACTACCTTTTGCGCCAATTGCTACGAAGTGCTCGTTGAGGGTTTCTCGGCAAGTGGCCAAAAGCGCGCAGACGAGCCC
>JAESTW010000080.1 GCA_016763395.1 Kofleriaceae bacterium | reverse complement strand
TTCGACCCAGCCGTTCACGAGGCTGTATCGCAGGCTCCTAGTGCCGATCACGACCCAGGTACCGTGATAACTGCTCTACAAACCGGATATATGATGGAGGAGAGACTCCTGCGTCCGGCCCTCGTTGTCGTTTCTATAGCGATGCCGGCGGTTCTTGAACCGGAGAGTGACGATTCTGATTCCTCTGATTCCTCTGATTCCGATGACGAGTCGCAGGAAGAGCCTCCCAAAGAGGCTACGGGTGGTGAAGAGACTACTAGCGACAACGAAGAGTCCGCACCAGAGAGCAAGGAATAATCTATGGGGTCGGTGATTGGCATTGACTTGGGAACCACCAACTCCTGTGTAGCCGTGATGGAAGGCGGTAGCCCTGTGGTGATCGCCAACGCAGAAGGCGCCCGGACAACTCCTTCGGTCGTGGCATTTGCCGATGGTGGTGAGCGTCTTGTCGGACAAATCGCCAAACGCCAAGCGGTAACCAATCCTGGCAACACGGTGTTCGCTGTCAAACGCTTGATGGGGCGTAAATTTGAAGATCCGCATATCCAGCGGCTGATCCTTACAACCCCATTTGAAATCACTCCCTCGGACAACGAGGATGCCCATGTTCAAGTTCAGGGACGGATGTATTCGCCGCCTGAAATATCATCGATGGTTTTGCGCAAGATGCGACAGACCGCTGAGGACTATCTCGGCACAGAAGTAACCGAGGCTGTAATTACGGTTCCCGCCTATTTCGATGATGCACAGAGACAGGCGACTAAAGCGGCCGGACGAATTGCCGGACTCGATGTACTTCGGATCATAAACGAGCCCACGGCAGCGGCCTTGGCCTACGGTCTCGATAGTGAAGAGGCTGAGACAGTTGCGGTCTACGATCTCGGTGGTGGCACCTTCGATATTTCAATTCTCGAGCTGGCAGACGGTATTTTTCGTGTCCGCTCCACCAACGGAGACACCTTCCTGGGCGGGGAGGACTTCGATAACGCTTTAGTCGAGCATTTGCTTTCCGTGTTTGCTGAAAAGGAGAAGGGCTACGATTTACGCGGAGACCAGCTGGCACTACAACGTCTGCGAGAAGCGGCGGAAAAGGCAAAGCAAGAGCTGTCCAGCGCCATGGAAACCGACATCAACCTGCCCTTTATCGCGGCGGATGAGTCTGGGCCCAAACACCTGCAACTCAACCTTTCTCGGGCAACCTTGGAGGGGCTTGTTGAAGAGTATGTACAACGCACATTAGCACCCTGCAAACAGGCACTGAGCGACATTGGTCTGGCACCTGGCGACATTGATGTGGTGTTGCTTGTAGGCGGACAAACTCGTATGCCTCGCGTACAAGAGGTCATCAAAGAATTCTTCGGGAAGGCCGGACATCGGGGGGTGAATCCCGATGAGGTTGTGGCTATGGGAGCGGCAATCCAGGGTGGTGTGTTAACTGGAGAAGTTCAGGAAGTGCTACTTTTGGATGTGACACCACTTTCCTTGGGCGTCGAGACCGCTGGTGGCGTGTTTACCAAGCTCATTGATCGCAACACGACGGTGCCTTGCCGAGCAACAGAAGTATTCTCAACCGCAATCGACAATCAGGATTTCGTGAATGTTCACGCGCTGCAAGGGGAACGCGAAATGGCGGAGGACAACAAGTCCCTAGCGCATTTTCAACTGGTAGGGATTCCGCCAGCGCCCCGAGGAGTGCCACGTATCGAAGTTGCATTTGATATTGATGCCAATGGGATTTTACGAGCGAGTGCATCGGACTTGGGTACCGGTAAAGAGCAAAGCGTAAACGTCGAGCCGACGACCGGACTGGACGAAGGGGAAATTCTTCGCATCATCAACGAAGCGGTACAGAGTGCCGAGAGCGACGCGACGCGGGCGGACCTGGCTGCGGCAAAAAACAAGGCAGAGTCACTGCTTTACACATCAGAGCGCGCGCTGGCAGAGTTTGGAGAAATTCTGAGTGAGGCAGAGCGAGAAATGTTGCAAACGGACCTTGTGGAGTGTCGGCAAACTGTCGAGTCCGGGACCAGTGAGGAAGTTATTGCGGCCGTGGACAGATTGGAAATGTCTGCACAGCGCTTGGGCGAGCTTATCTATTCTCAGGCGGGTCTGGATGAGAGCGCCGAATGAGCAAACAACGCGACTACTACTCAATCCTCGGAGTTAGTAAAAAGGCAGATGACGCCGAGTTAAAACGTGCGTACCGAGATTTGGCGAGGCGCTTTCACCCAGATCTCAACCCTGGGCAGAAAGCAGAGGGGCGCTTCAAGGAGGTTAACGAAGCGTACGGTGTTCTCTCGGACGAGAAATTGCGGCAGCGCTATGATCGCTATGGCCATTCGGCAGTGGGAGGCGAGGCGAGTTCTGGTTTTGAAAATGTTGTGGATGCCTTTGACGATCTCGTGGGTGATATTCTTAGGCGTCGGAAGAAGACCAAAGAGCGGGGCAAAGAGCTTCGCTATACCTTGGAAGTAAGCTTGGATGAAGCGGCCTTTGGCTGCGACAAGACGATAACCATCCCGCAAAAGAGCGGTCCCGATCGCGAGTTTGTTGTCACCGTTCCAGTCGCCAGCAAAGAGGGAGCGATTCGAAGGATTCGCGGCGAGGGACTGAGCGGTGAGCACGGTGGTCCACGTGGGGATTTGCATATTATTCTTCGCATCAAAGACCATCCGGTACTTCGGCGCGAAGGGCATGATATCTGGTGTGAAGTTCCGGTTAGCTTTCCGCAAGCTGCACTGGGCACCGTGGTTGACATACCGTGTTTGGACGGAAAAGTTCGGATGCGTGTTCCCGAAGGAACTCAGAGTGGAAGAATTCTTAGGATTCGCGGCAAGGGGCTACCAAAATCCTCGTCGGCCAATGCCGCCCGCGGTGATCATATGGTGCGAATAGTTGTCGAAACACCAACGAATTTGAACGAATCGCAGCGTGAGTTGTTAGAGCGATTCAATTCAGAGGAAGGTGGTTCGGCGGTTGCCCACCCCGAGCGTCAGGGTTTTGTAGATAAACTGCGATCGTTGTTTCGAGACATCTAGCATGATCATTCGGCTTGCGATCTGCGCATCGCTACTTTCATGCGGTGGAGCTCGAGGCCCCAAGAGCAGTTCACATCACGCCGATAGCGAAAGCAATAGCGATAGCGCGCTGGTCGGACATTCAAAATTAGAAGAGTTGATAGCCACAGGGCAGGCCAGTGCGGCTCTGCAAGTAGCAGCACAGCTCGAGAGGCGCGGACAGGATATCTCAGATGAGACTCTTGGCAAGCTCAGCCAGCTGGTTGACCGAATTCCAAGTGGCAAACTGCCAAGCTTGGAACCCAGTCTTGCCGCCTCTTTAGTGCTGCTGCGGCGATCGCTCTTGGCATTGCATGCTGGAGATTCGGATAGTGCCGAGCGGTATGCTCAAGAGGCCGGACAAGACCCGCGCCTACGTCAGGAATGGCAGGGTGTATTGGCTCGGCTGCGAGACCGTCCGAACACCATAGATACGCACAAGATTGCAGTACTGCTGCCACTGAGTGGGGACCATGCGGCTATCGGACGAGCCTTTCTCGATGGGATTTCCGTGGCGGCCTTATCGGACGAAAATGTCAATCTCCTGATTCTAGATACCCAAGGCAGCGAAGAAGGGGCCCGAGAGGCTGTGGTCCGGGCGGCGAAAGCGGGGTGCCTACTGGCAATTGGTCCGATTGGGAAATACGAGTCGGCTGCTGCCGCTTTCGAGGCACGGGTCCAAAGACTTCCCATCGCTGTATTGGCACCGACTGCAGGGTACGCGGACAGCAAGAATGTGTTTCGCTTGGTGCTCTCGCCGGCATTTGAGGCTGAGCAGGCAGCGATCGTGGCAACCGAGTTGGGCTTTCAATCGCTAGCGGTCTTGGCGCCTCGAGACGAGCTTGGCCTGTTGCAGGCAAACGCGTTCGCAGCGTCCGCACGAAGCTTGGGTGTCGAAGTCGTTATGTTGGGGACCTACGACCCGGCAGCGATTGATCTTGAGAATGATGTACGAGCATTTCTCAACTTGAATCCGAAGACCAACAAGCGACTGCGTCAACACTATCGCCAGTATGGGCGAAGGTCGTGGAAGAGTTTTTCGCCGGACATCGAATTTGACTTGCTGTACATCCCGGACCGTACGGCGCGCGCGGCATTGGTTGCCAGCTACTTGCCCTACTTCAATGTCGAATTGGAGAGCCGAGACAGCGTGAGCCCATTGAGTTTGCGCCAGAAACACGGAGGGCGCATTCCGAGAATCGTCCAACTTATGGGGTCTGGGGCCTGGCTTGGAGGTGATTTGGCTGCCAGGGGCGGAGCAGCAGTGGAGGGGGCGCTGATCGTTAGTGCCTGTCCGGGAGGGCTAGAGTTGGACGTCAGTGAACAGGCTCGCGAGTTTCGCAATGAGTTTCGCAAGCATATCGGCCGCCCGCCACCTTCCGCTTCCGCTCACGCCTACGACGCGATGACGATGGTGCTGGCAGCGCATCGACGCTCACTTTCTGGTGGAGGAAGTGGCTCACGCACCGGGCAGGAGCTCCGCGCGGCAATCTTGCGAGATGGCGTTTGTGGGACCTTGGAGGTCAACGGCCTCGGACAAGTCGAAGGCCAGATCGAAGTGCTTCGAGTTTTAGCCGGGGTTCCCGAGATATACGAGTTTTGAACTCAGCCCCTTAGCCGGCATCGGCACTCGCGGGCGACCTTGGTTTCATTGTTTTTATCCACACGATTATACCGTTGATAGTCAGCAGGGCGTGACATGCCGAGAAGGCGAGAAAACGATAGTCGGGGAAGCGCGCGGCAACTAGGAAGCCCGCGAAATAGCCAAGGGCGGCAGGAGCAAAGCGCATGTCGACCGAGCCTACGGTCGCTATTGCAAAAATTCCCCAGAGCATGAGCATCAAGATCTCGGTGTGTACAAAAGGAGCATTCAACATCGCCATGCCAATGAAGAATACGATTTGGGCTGGGAAGGTGGCATTCAGAATAAATGACAACTTCCGGTTGAAGGCAGTTTTCATGAGTGACTCTCGTGCCCAGAAGAACAAGAGCAGTGCGAAAGCCCAAAGTGCACTGCTCGCAAAAATCATTCCTCCATAGGAATTGCGCCACGCTGAGTGGGAGAAGTGCTCGATAAAGGGAATGATAGTCCACAGGACTCCGAGTATTCCCAATACAAATATACGTGTCCGGCGTCCGAGAGACTCATCTGAGTTAAGTCGGAATTGGTCGAGCTCTTTTTGCTGGGCACGTTGTGCGTCCAATTGCTGGTTGACCTGAGACACAAGTTCCAACGGTGGGTCGGTCAGTTCATTTAGGATAGAGAGAGCTGCCTGCGGGTTTTCTTGACCTAACTCAAACTCGATAAGAGCAATGCGCGCACTTCGCAAGCCCTCAACCGCGTCGTTGTTGTCCGGCCAAATGTCGATAGACTGGGCATACGCATATCGAATTACTCCAAAGTGTTGGTAGAGAAGCTGTTTTTCGACGTTGTCCGATGCGAGTAAGTCGTTCATGACGCGCAGCTTTGCATCGGCCTCCATGGCCAGGAGTTCCGACTCTCGGTGGGTAGTATGTTGTCTCAGCGCTTCAGCAAAGGCGCTGGCGTCCTCAAAACGCTCGTCCATGGACGCCGCCATCGCCTGCTTGCAAATGGATTCCAAATCCGGCGAAATACCGTCCGGGAAGGTGGGGCAGGAGGCACGGATATCACGCACCAGCTCCTGCATGCTCTCGGTACTGTGCGGTGGATCTCCCGCCAATATCTCGAAGAGAACCGCACCCAGTAGGTATATGTCTGTGCGATGATCGAGAGGGTGGTCACCGAGCATTTCGGGAGCCAGGTAGCAGGGGGTTCCGGCCATGGTAGTCTGATCCCGAGCGGCTTGCAGAGGTGAATCTGCTCTATCGTCAAGGCGCAGTGCGATTCCCCAGTCGACCAAATACACCTCGCCGAACTCCCCAATCATGACGTTGTCCGGCTTGAGGTCTCGATGCAGAATGCCCTTGCTGTGAGCGTAGCGTATTGCCTGCGTTATTTGCCTGAGTACATCGAGGTTCCACTTCAACAGGTCACTAGCGCCAAATCGCTCACGGACTGTGCCTGCATCGTGCATAAGATCGGCCCAGCTGTCACCCTCGATTCGCTTGAGGATAATCACTGGCGCGCCATTTTCATCTACGCGAATATCGTGCACCGGGACGATGTTGGGATGCTCAAGTGCGCCTGTCGCCCAAGCCTCCCGCAGTACCTGCTGCGTTTGCTGGTGGCTGCCTTCTCCACGCATGGTTTTGACAACAACCATGCGACCCAGCGCTCGTTGCTCAGCAACTTTGACAATACCCATTCCCCCTTCTGCCAGGGTTCTTCCTATTTTGAGCGGTGCTGCGGATCCGCCCATGGTAGTTGCCGCAAAGGCTTCCCACAGAGAAAGGTCACTGTTCACTGGTGGCAGCAGAGTGGCAGCAGAACCAACACCGCTGCTCTGGCGAATCGTCTCCAGCCAGGCTTCCAGCCGCGTTGTTGTCCGGCTATCGAGTTCTACTTCGGGTGATGGCATATCAATCAGAGCTTTTCTTTGCCAACTCGGGCTTGGCATGTCCGCGCTCTTTGTACGCACCGTGCTCCTGATATTTTTTGCCCAGTATGCGATTGATCGCGGTACGGCCTTTCCAGCCGATGTATCCTTTGTTGAAGGAAATGGCTTGCGATGGATCGAGATAGGGATTCTTTAGGCCACCGAGTTGAACGAGTGCCAGTGCTTGCTCCGCCACGCTTACCGGACAACCTTCGATTCGAAGGTGAGACTTGCCTTTCGCTTTTCGCACCAGCTTGCCAATTTTCAGCATTTTGGCGTAAATGTCCTCGTGCTCGGCGTGATGCGGATCAATCTCTGTCCGGTCTGTATACGTACTTTGGATTTGTACAAGCTCGCCAGCTAGCGTGCCCTGCCACTGACAGCAGTCGCCAATGAAAATCACTTGCTCGCCAGGTCCAACATCGAGCTCCCCCTCGTAGTTGCCAAAGACAACATGAATCCGGGGCATCTTGGTATCAGTCTCGCTATCATAAATTCGGAGGATTTCAATGGCCTCCTCAATAGCACCCGGACATCCGCCCCAACAGTAATCGCTGTGCTCTGGCTCGGGTGGAGAACCAGAATACGCGCTGATGGAAGTACCTCTAAAGTAATCCTCAACGCGAATACGACCGACTTTGAAGCCTTTGGCTCGTGCCTGCGCTTGGGCGAGACTGACATCGCCTGAGATTTCAATGGCCTCCAAATCCGTCGTTCCAAAGCCGTATTCCGAGGCGAGCCGGATGTGATCTACACTCTGTGGATCAACGCCGATGATGGCGCAACAAACCGCGTCGAACGCGACTTGGCTGTTGCCCATTATGATGAGCCCCATGTCGACCGGAATGGGGGTAAGCATTCGTCCCTCGCCGGCGATGATGGCGTCAATGGCGATGAATTGCGGTTGCAGGATGTACTGCAAATCAGCAATTTTCTCATTTAGCCGGTGGTCGTGATCGATGAGTCTGTGTCGGTCATCCTGAATCCCAATGTAGTTCTTCATCGAGAAGGTGACAGTCGTCCAAGGATGGGCTTTGAACTTCGGCAAGTTTACAAAGAAGTCTGCCTTGGCGACTGGCTCCGGTGTGAAGACGTAATCGCGCAATCGTTGTGGATGCGTGAGAGGGATTTCTACCTGGGGCTCCTCTTCAAAGAAGTAGCGCTTTACGCCGGGAACGCGTTTGAGCATGGCGTTAAATCCCGAGTCCGCGAAGGCGTTTCGAGTTGGGATGGTGATGCCACAACGTTCGCCGACAGCGAGCTCGGTGATTTCGCTCCCGCCTCGAGATTGCAGTGCTCGCAACACGCCTTCGGCAAACTCGGGACGCGTGTGTGCGTGAGGGAAGAACTCTCCGGCTGCAACCAGGTTTGGTTTAACGAGGGTGCGACCACTGGGGTGAAGCTCAAGCTGCTCCAAGCCCTGGGCGATGATTTCTTCAATTTTCTTGGCGTCGTAATGTTTGCAATCCCGAATGATTACCTTGGGCTTGTTGGGGATTTTCATTCTGTTAGTTTAGCGCACAGGGAAATCACTTGAAAAGTAGGAACTCACGATGAGTTTCAGCCCTAGGGGACATCTTGGTGGTACGCTACTACTCGCATTGACTACTACTCTTAGGCTTGGCTACGTGGGCCGCGATATCCCATATTGTACTTCTCGTTGTATTCCCCATTCCGGGGCGGGGGAATAGCTGTGCGTGTCGAGTGTCCGCAGTGTAAGGACTTGGCAAAGGCGCACATTATTGAAGTGCGGGATCGGGTCGTTTGCTTCAGCTGTACCCAGTGTGGAGGGCATTTTTCGCATTTGGTAGCGCAGACCTGGGATGAGTCAATTCCAAAGCCGGACAGTTCTATTGATGCGTGCCCGAAGTGCGGACAGCAGGATCGTGATAGTGAATCGGCTTGCAGCCAATGTGGCCTTTCACGGGAAAACTACTCGTCCTATAAAAGTAGCGAAATATCAGGCGACGGCAGTGTGGCGACAGGGTGGGCTTCCTTGCAGAAGGCGTGGCACAGTGATGATGCCCATCGCGCCTTTACAAATTCCCTAGTCGAGAGCGGGGATTTCCGTGGTGGCGCGGCCAAGTATCGAGAGGCTGCAAAAACGGAATCGAAGCGAATTCGCTGCGAAGAGATGTTGGACTCAATTCAGAAGATGGCTTCGGTAGCGCTACTCACAAGTAAACCCAAGGTCAGCGACGAGAAGGAACCCTTCGGTGGAGTGATGCTGATGCTCGTGGCTTGCTTTGTTTTGGCTGGCGCGAGTGTACTGTACGCGATGATGCGCGATGACGAGAGTGGGGCGGCACCGAAGAGAAATTCAGAGGTGAATCGAGACGTGTCTGGACCTCGGTTGCGCAGCTTGCCATTGCCGAAGTCGCCAAGACAGTCTTCGCCAGGTAGAACAACCTCACCAGGTCGAACTTCGCCAGGTACCCCTTCGCCAAGGCAGCGCTAACGATGGCGGCGCGCACAGACATGTAGTCCGGTGATGAGGGCACAGGAAAGGGTGATCCGAAGGTGTCGCGTTTGCTGGTTGATGAGGTCGTTGTAATCGCAGAGCTTATCGACACATCTGTGCTCAACCGACTAGTCGAGAGTACGGCGCAGCTCTATGGTCTGCGAATTTTTCTGTATGATGTCGACGGACGGATTCTCAGTTCAAATTCGTTGTCAGAGGAGCAGGGCAAACGAGGGGAACATCACAAGAGCGCGCTGGAGTATGCCGGAGACCGAGTCGGTGAAGTGGTGGTGATCGGAGAGTCAGCCAAAGCAGAGGAAGTTTGTCTGCATATTAAATCGGTACTCGAAACACTGGTTCACGCTGCCTTTCGGTGCTCTCTGTCTCAGAAATTAGCAGCGGAGGCCCTTCACGATTGCCATCAGGAGTTGGCAGAGAAGTCCCGTTCTCTCGTGTCCGCAAACCCTAGGCTGGAAGAACTAGAAGGGCTCAAAAGCAATTTCATCGCGACAGTTTCCCATGAGCTACGGACTCCCCTAACTAGCATAATTGGCTACTCAGACATGCTTGCTGCCGGACTGGCTGGCGAACTCAACACCGAGCAGCACGAATTCGTCAAAACCATACTGTCCAAGTCCGACCAGCTTCTGAATATGATTACTGGCATATTGGATGCATCTCTACTCGAACAAAAGTCGCTGCAACTCAAACAAGAGCTTGTATCGCTCTCGGACATCATCACGTCCGTGGCTGAGAACATGTCTCATGATTTGTCAGCAAACTCTCTCACGCTCTCGTTGCCCAGTTCAACATTACCCACCTCCTTGGTACCCAGCGCAATAGGAGATTCGGCCAAGCTAAAACAGGTGGTTCTGCATTTGCTCGCTAACGCCATAAAGTTTTCGCCAGCTGGCGGTGAGATATCGATTTCCATTCGCGTGGGTGCGCTCGCTCAGTCGGACGAAAGTAGCATCAATTCTCCCTTTTGGAGGGGACGGCGTGCCGAACGCTTTGGACTCTTGGTCACTGTGCAAGACCAAGGAGTCGGCATCCCCGTGGAGAAACGCAGCTATATTTTTGATCCATTTTTTCAAGTTGACTCCGGCGCATCTCGGGCCTATGGCGGTCCTGGCTTAGGGCTCAGCTTGGCTCACAGTTATGTGAGTGCCCATGGCGGAAGTCTTTGGGTCGAAGATGGCGAGGCAGGCAGAGGTAGCAAATTCACTTTCTCCGTCCCTGCGCAAGCAGAGGAACTCGAGAGCTTTGTAGAGTCGCTTGCATCGGACGGCTCGTGATAGCCAAGCACAGAATCTGGACCTAGCGTTGACTGAGTATCTACCATTTCTTCTACTTATCGTTGCCTTGATTGGTTCCTCGGCATTTTTCTCAGGAACAGAAGTTGCCATGTTTGCGCTGCGCCGCGCGGACAAAGAACGCATGGCCAAGAGCGAAAATCGTCGTGACAAACTTGTGTTGCAGCTGATTGAGAATCCTCGCCGGCTGCTTGCGACACTGCTCATTGGCAACGAGAGTACCAACGTGGCAATTTCTGCCGTTATGGCCGGTGGAATCGAACGGTTTGTTTCGACCGGGAGCGAGGTAAAAAACGCTCTATTGGCGACCGCGATCGCGCTCCCTATATTGCTCTTGGTGGGAGAAATCGCGCCCAAGACGATAGCAATGGGCTCACCACTTCCTTGGGCGAGACGTAGCGCCCGGCCCATATGGCTCTTTGGCGGACTGGTCGCGCCCTTGCGCTTCATCGTACGTGGGGTTGCTGATTTTGTCTTGCGAGTATTGCTGCGATCTCCCAAAGAAACTGGCCAGGACGAGATCAGTGAAGAAGAATTTCGGGTCTTGGTAGACGTCGGCTCCGCTGAAGGCGAAGTTGATGACCGCGAGCGGAGAGTGATTCACCGGGTTTTTGAGTTTGGTGACAAGACGGTCTCCGATGTCATGCGCGTCCGGCGGAAGGTGTTCGCGCTGGCTTACGATCTGCCCCGCGTCCGGCTAATGCAAGAAATTTCTGAGCGCGGGTACTCTCGCGTACCGATTTACAGCAAAGGTATCGACAACATCCAGGGTATTCTCTACGCCAAAGATTTGGTCATCGCCAGTTGTATGTCCGGGCCGCCAGCAAAACTGTCTACCATGTTGCACCCCGCGTTTTTTATTCCCCAAACCACGAAGGTTGCATCTCTGCTGGCAGTCTTCAAAGAGGGGAAAACTCACATGGCAATTGTCGTCAATGAGTACGGTCGGCTAGTTGGCATCGTGACCTTAGAAGATCTACTAGAAGAGTTATTCGGCGATATTCGGGATGAGCGAGAGGCGCAACAAGCCAAGGCGGGCAGCTATCGGGCGCCTAGCTATCCCGAGCTTCCGATTGTAAATAGCCAGGAGGAGTCATGATTTCGCTGGGGGTTGTACTGGTAATCGCTCTCGTGTGCGTCAGCATCGAAGCCTTCTTCTCTGGCTCTGAGATCGCCATGGTTTCGGCAAGTCGGGCGAAGTTGCGGGCGCGTGCGGAAGCGGGGAGCCGGAGCGCAAAACTGGCTGAGGAGTATCTGGGAGCGCCCGAACTTCTTTTGGCAACAACCTTGCTGGGAACCAACTTGGCTGTGGTGACTTTCTCCGTCACCGTTTCGGTGTTTTTGGTGCAAGGCGGATACAGCGGTGGAGAGCTCTTGGCGGTGATCACAGTCACTCCCTTCACGTTGTTGTTTGGTGAAGTCATTCCCAAAATGTTTTTTCAGCAGCGAGCGGACGAGCTGGTTTCTAAACTGATCTATCCGTTGCATTGGGCGTCGTTGTTTATGCGGCCGATTATCTGGCTAATCAGCGGATACGCCCGTTTTGTCGCCCGGATATTTGGCAGTGCGGGGCAACGGACTCTCGTGACCCGGCAAGAACTCTCCCTTCTACTGGAAGCTGATTCCGATACAGAAGCAATCTCGGCCGAGGAACGAGAGATGATATCGAACCTCCTTGAGATGTCCGACGATCGCGTTGAAAACATTATGTTACCACTCTCCGAGGTAACGGCGTTACCACAGGAGATGAGCTGCGCGGATGCTATCGCGGTTGTTGCTGACAAAGGGCATTCTCGCATGCCCGTGTACCAAGACAGAGTCGACAACATCGTCGGAGTACTGCATGTCTTTGACATGCTAATGCTCAGTACAGAAGAGAGGAACTCGCCCATAAAGTCTCTTTCGCGTCAGGCGCAATATGTCCCCGGCTCCTTTATGGCGTCGGACATGTTGTCTGAATTGCAAGGATCGGGCAATCCAATGGCGATTGTTGTGGATGAGTATGGGGGAGCGGTAGGGGTTGTTACCGTGGAAGATCTCTTAGAAGAAATTGTTGGAGAAATCGAAGATGAGCACGATGAGAGTTCATCTCAGATTTGTCTTCTTCGGCCTGGAGTATGGGTGATTGGCGCGCGAACCTCTGTCGAGCGGATTAACGACGAATTGAGGCTGAATTTGCCGGAAGACGACGAGTATGAGTCTTTGGGAGGATTGCTGCTTCACAGATTACGACGCTTGCCCAAAGAAGGAGAATCGCTAGTTGTGGGCGATTTGACGCTGCGAATCACCAAAGCCAGCGATCGAGCGATTGATGAGGTTCAAGTGCTCCGAAATCGAATGCGATAAGCGCAATTAGAGAATAAACGCAGGACGTCCGTCCGCATCGGTCTCCGCAGCTTGGTGCAGAGCAAATTGATACGAAGAACGGAATGGGGCGTTTAACTTTGGCTAACGTTTTGATATTAAAGGCGATATATCGACAATTAGCTTCCCTACTTGTAACCTAGAGTGATGCTACGACGTGTATCAAGGGTGACTATCTTAACCTATGCTTCTAATTTATCTCTCCTCATGCTCTGTGTCTCTGCCTGTGGCGGCGATGGCGACGGAAACGGAAACGGTGTTTCCGGTGGGGAGGCGCTGTATATGGAACCTCATAGTGACGGCAATACTTTTGCCTGTTCCACGTGTCATGCACTTCAAGAACCTGCTGGCGATGGATTTCGCCGCCCCGGTCACCCGATCGGGAACGCAGCCAATCGAGAAACCTACAAGAACGGTCAGCTAACGGAGTTTCGCGAAGCAGTAAATGTTTGCCGTACCGAATGGATGGGAGCCTCTGCTTGGGCAGCAGATTCAGCAGAGTGGTTGGCGCTGGAAGAATACCTTGGAGAGATCGCTGGTACTGACCCTGCCGACCCTTTGAGTTTTGAGGTTGTGGCTCCGCCAATTGCGACTGCTGGCGGGGACGTGATGCAAGGTCAGGAGTTTTTTAACTCTGCTTGTGTGGTCTGCCACGGAGAAGATGCTGCAGGCACCGATCGCGCGCCCTCTCTCACCGGCGATTTGCTCGCAGCTGACCTAATCGCGCGCCGGGTTCGAACCAGTGGTGTGACTGGCAGCGTGGTGTACGACAATCTTACGGGAGGCCGCATGCCCTTCTGGTCTGCCGACCGCATTTCTGATTCTGAACTTCTTGATGTCATTGCCTTCGTCTTACAAAACGAACCTGAAGATAACAACAACGGGGGAGGCAACGGGAACCTCCGTGACTGTGAGTCTACCCATCCAAACATCGGCCAGAGCGCCAACTTGGGAACTATTGCTCACAACGTCTCTGGCACGGCGACGATCATCGATGACTGCACGATCGAAGTGACCAACTTCAACTACGATGGACAAGGAATTGACGTTCGTTTCTACAGTGGTGTGGGCGGCAATTTTAGCGGAGGATTCTCCATGAGCGACACTGACTTGCGGAGA
>JAESTW010000899.1 GCA_016763395.1 Kofleriaceae bacterium | reverse complement strand
CCACATGCAACTCACTCGTCTGGTGCAGAACACGGCCAAGGTTCATTTTAACCAGCACGCCATGCAGTCCTCTCGCTTTGGCAAACGTCTGGTGTACGGCGGACACATTATTTCGATAGCTCACGCCCTGTCATTCGATGGATTGGAGAATGCGTTTTCGATGGCTGGCTGGAACTCAGGAGCCCACTGCAATCCTTGTTTTGCAGGCGATACGATTTACGCCAGTACCGAGGTTTTGGACAAAGCGGAGATCGCCGAGTATGACAATACGCTCGGGGCTTTGCGCCTGCGTTTGGTTGCGTACAAGAATGCTGATCCGCAACAAGAAGAGATTCCGCTGCGAGGTGAGGACAAAAAGTACGATTCCAGAGTAGTACTTGATCTTGACTATTGGGCCCTAATGCCTCTGCGGCCTGTTCAGCCGGTAACTGCGTGAGATACCTGGCGTAGAACAGACACTTGCGCAATCCACTGGGATCGTAGGTATTCAGATGAAAAGGACTAATTTTCGCAAATTCGTTAAATATTCGCGTAGAACTTTCGTCCCCCACCTGCCGCCAGTAGGATGGCGTACAACTTTTTGACATCGAACAGAACGAGGCAATATGCGCAACAAGATTTTATTGGGAACGATGCTGGCCGGAGTACTCTCCGCAGGCTATGCACTTACTTTCGCTGCTCCAAGCGCTGACGCAGGCGCGCCAAAGAACTTGCAGGTGTACCCAAAAAACACTGACAAAAAAGCACTCAAAAAAGACATGAAAGCCATCAACAAGGCTCTCGATGTCAACTGCGATTTTTGCCATGACATGTCTGCCTTTGAAAAAGACACCGACATGAAAAAACAAGCGCGCTCGATGATGAAAATGATGCGCTCAGCCAATGCCACGTTGAAGAAAAACGGCTTCAAGGGCCGAGTAAGCTGCAATACCTGTCACCGGGGATCAAAGATACCGAAGAAGTAGTTGCCGCTTAGAGCTTGAGTGTATTGCTGGTGTTCCGAAATCGGTACTCAGAAAGTAAGCCTCAGAAAGTAAGAAAGCCCGGGAGAGTTCTCCTTGGCTTTTTGCGTTCTGTCTTTTTGCGATCTGGGTGTGGTTTGTCATGTAGCTCGGTACCCGAGGCGGACAAAAAGGTCTTACTGCGGCGTTGGCTTGCCCTTGTGGCAGGTGTTGCAGGTGACTTTGCTGGCTAAATCGTTCATGTAGAGCTTGTCCAGGCCTCGAGTCATGGTGATCATTTTGCGCGCAGCCAACTTCATTGGCTTGGCGTCGCTCTCGGGCTCGCCACCCACGTGGCAGTGGTCGCACTTCACGCCCAGGCTAGATGCGATCATTCCCATGTAGTCGGTTACCTGGTCTGAGGACCATGTCTTGGGTAGGGCTTGCAAATTGGTAGGATCGAATTGCCCAGGAGTTCTCGCCGGACCCGTTTCTACCTCTTGAACATTGGGAATCGCTTGGGCCACGTATGGGACTTTGGGAGTCGTATATTCCGGGGCACAACCTGTGAGGAAAAACGCACTCAGAACTGTGGTACTCAATAGGACTCGATTCATGACTCGCTTAGGATGCCGCGTCGAGCTGGCAATAACAAGTCCCCACGATGAATGCTGTTAGAGAATTTTGCCGAGTACTAGATCGGCGGAGCGTCATTGCGACATTGGGAACGCAAAGGCAGGCCGCTTCTTTTAGCGCATCAAGTACAGGTACACCTGAGCTGCGTGATCGTCTTGTCCGCCGGTACCAAGATTCGTTGGCGGAGTTTCTCAATCGCAGTGCTCGATCTTGTCTGGAAATGATTGGTGATGAGTACAAGCTCGATACACTGGCACCTGTGGCAGAGTTGCGCTCAGCGCTGTGGATCGTTGGCGCGACGCTCGAGGCAAATGGGGCGCAACACCTAGGTTCTGCCTATCAGCCGACTCCGATTGTTCTCAGTGGGCGACTTGTGTTTCAGGGGGCGGTTCACGGCCAGTGCCCGGACAGTGAAGCATGGCCTAGGCCTGTTCCCCCGGCACGCGAAGTGGCGCATGTTGATTCGGAGCCCGAGAGTATGGAAGAACTCTTGCACAACGCCAATGGCCTAGTCGGGTTGCGCTTGGGCGCGCGCGGACGAGATAAGGGGGCGTGGGGGACAAAGGCAGCAGAGCTTCTCGGCGTGCGTGAGCGGGGATTTGCCGAGGCGGATTGGCGTGGTGAGGTGGAGATAAAGACGCTACCGGTGGCCCGCGATGCAGTGGGGTGGTGGCAAGTAAAAGAGGACCCAGCGATTTCGATGGAGTCGGTAGATCCTCGAATCAAGCTGAATAAAGTGTTGTGGATTGCTCGGGTGAGTGATGAGCCAGATTCGCCGATATTGTCTTGGTACTACCAAGAGTGGGATGCTCGGGTGCAGGTTTTGGCTGCTCGATACCTTCATCACAGGCCCAAAGGCCCAAAGGGCACTACCAGCAAGGGCTGGTATATGCAAAAACGCTTCTTCCTCTACTCTGGCTTCTTGCGTTCACTCAACGGCTAGAGATAGACAAGGGCTAGGGATAGACAAGGCTACGGTTATGGCAAGTATAGACAATCTTCGACTCATCGGAATCAGCGGCACCAACAAGGTGATGGCTGGCGAACTCTCTCGTTTGGCACGCCGGGCAATTCCCGGAATCCGCATGCCCAAGCCGGCAAAGCAGGGGCTGGGAGCGTTGGTGTATCCTTTTGATACTGAGCTGGCAGCGGTTGCGGTTAGCTATCATCGGACAGCATCACGGGTGTTGTGGGATTTGTTTGAGAGTCACGCCAGACGCCTTGAACCTCTCTACGAAGAACTAGTAGAAGACATTTCTAGGGATACGCGAGAATGGCTGTGGGATGGAGCGTCGATATCAATTCGAGCCCGCAACGTGCAGAGTTTTGCCGCTGGTGAGAGGCAGGTTGTTGGTGCGGTCAAAAACGCACTAGTAGACGGAGCTCGCGCGCGGGGTATGCGATTGCGCATTGAGCCTGACGATCCGGACATCCTCATTGCGGTGCGAATTCACGACGGGATTTTGTCCGTATCCGTGGATCTGGCTGGCCGGGCAATGCATCAGCGGGGATACCGTTTAGAGGCTGGCGATGCGCCTCTGCGGGAGAATCTAGCAGCCGTGCTTGTGATGCTCTCCCGCTACGACAGCCGCAGTGATGTTCTGGTAGATCCTTTGGCGGGTTCGGGAACCATCCCGATTGAGGCGATATTGATGGCCAAAGCGGCGTCTCAGTGGACTGAAAAGCGGCAACCCGCGTATTTACGTCTTCCCATTTATTCTGAGGCCAAGGTGAAAACCGAGGCGCTCTATCCCGACAGTAAGCCTACGGTGGTCGCGTGTGATATCGACATGCGGGCGATTGAAATGATACGCCAAAACGCTAAAGCCGCTGGGGTACTCGACGACTTGCAGGTTATCCACATCGATGTCCGCGATCTGTCTCCTCGGGTCTTGGAGAAAACCGTCGGGCCAACCTGGGATCCACGCCAGGTTCTGGTTCTGTGCAACCCTCCGTACGGAGAGCGATTGGAGGGCGGCGAGGTCGATCTCTACCAAGATCTAAACGAGTGGTCGCAGCAATTCACCGAGGGGCGCGCTGCTTTTATGATTGGAAATCCTCAGTTTGAAGAGATTTTCAAGCGCGAGCCCAGAGTGCGGAAACCGATAAGCAACGGCAGCTTGCGCGGCTACTATTGCCTCTACGACTTGTAGTTTCGCAGCTGCAGCCCGAAAAAGTGTAGGTATCGGGCTAAAGATCCCCTTTTATTGGACACCTACACCTTCAGCGAGAGAGCAGCTGGCCGTTTTCCTCCTTGTGACGAGAATTGGTCCAGCGCTTCTAGCCATCGCCCTTGTAGGCGGCATGCATTCCGATGCGTCTGCCGATGGCACTCTTGGCCTAATGGTCGATGCGGGACTGCCTGATGGCGTCGTTGCGTCCCTAGTTGTCCGGCCGACGCCTCGAATCCGGGCACATGGTGGTGTTAGCTACAACGGTTTTGCACCCGGCGTGCGCGCAGGTGTGAGTCTTGCTGCTTTCCCCTTTTGGATAACTCCGACAATTACTGTCGAAGCGGGCCGATACTTTCAGGGCAATGCAAACCCACTGGTCGAGATGTTGAGTGGCAGCTCGGGGATTGATGAACCCATATTGCGTGACGTCGGCTACGATTATGCCAATGCCCATGTTGGTCTCGAGTTTGGCTACTCGGGAATGACCTTCTACGTGCACGCTGGAATGAGTGTGGTGGAGTTGGAACTTCACAACGTGGGGGATTCTCTGGCGCTGTTTTTTGATGACGAAGGACCTGCGGTGGAAGTTCGCAGCGATCCTTTGATTCGCATCATCGCTCCGTCGGGGCGTACCGGATTTGTATATTACTTCTAGTTGTAGGTGGAGGCTCGGACAATGATTTTGAACACACAACATTACTACACACTCGCAGCACTTGTCGCGTTGTTACCACTCACCGCTTGTTTAGAGGAGGTGCCGCTCCTGAGTATCGAAGCCGAGATTCAAGAGGTGTGCATTGTCGGACTATCATCAGAGTTTGAAGCGTCGACGGACGAGCTCGGCGGAATTGTCAGTCGGGTCTTCGGCGGACAAGACCTCGGAATAACTCTCGATGAGCGATTTTCCGCAGAGCTCTTTCTGAGCGGCGTTGGCATGAGCGCGAAT
>JAESTW010000898.1 GCA_016763395.1 Kofleriaceae bacterium | reverse complement strand
TCAACAGTGTTACCCGCTTTGTCATCGAACGCGCCTTCTGGAATTGCCGCACAGGCGGACAGGCAAGCGGCGTTGTCATCGTGGGTAGCATCGCCACCCGTACAGTTGGTTTGAATCTGGCTACAGTACGCTTCGCACTTGGTACCACAAACAGCGCCACCACTGGCTGATGCATGTTTACAATGATCGGACGCATCCATCATGCCAGCAACGCCAGCGTGGTAGGCGCGGCAGTAGGCTGTATTGCCGGACGTATCGCCTTCTGCGCCTGCAGGCATCGCAGCACATGCGCTCATGCACTCAGCGTTATCCCCATAAACTGCGTTGGCACCCGTACAGTTTGTCATTGCGGTTGTGCAGTAGGTCTCGCAAGCACTGCCAGTATTGTTGCCAGCGTCGACAGCGTTGTTGCCAGCGTCGACGGTATTATTGTTATTGTTGTCGTCATCGTCGCTGCATGCGCCGATGGAAAGTGCGGAAGCCGCACAGAAAAGCAATCCAATCATTCGAATCATAGTTTGTCCCTGTAAGTTATATAGTGAAGTTTGATCCCGAAAAGGGACCAATAATGGATTCACTCTACCTCACGAAATCCAGGTGACCAACTGGTTGGACAAACTGATAGTGGCAGTTAGCCAATTAGTATCTACCTACATATGAACATCGGTAGCGGTTGATACGACTGTCAAAACGTTACAACATTTCTTAGGTTTTTTACGCAGCGAGCGTTAGCAGGTCTGGGTGTTGATTCATTTAACACCAGCCTCCTAGAACCAGGCGGTAACTCCGCCACCTAAGAATAAGTAGCCTTGCTCGTAAGTACCTGCATTGAAGGGAGACTGGGTCTGAAAGCGGCCTTCATTGGTCGGCTGCGCGGGATCGGGCGCATTTCGGTTTGCAACTGGGTCTTCCATGTTTCCGCTACAGCCAATGTTGCTGTCGTCCGGATTGCAGCCGCCGTGATCAACGACACGCGTGCCTTCTAGTACAGTTCCGCCACTGAGTTCGAATCGCCAACCGGGAACTTCGAACGCGAGTCCGAGTGCGGCAGTTGTCCGAGCGAATCCATCTTGGTCAAGTCTTGTCCAGCTTGTCTCGGCGGTCTCTGTGTCGTAGGCAAGTCCGGCGCGGAATCCCAAGGTGTTTTTGCCTAGAGGAATCGAGTACGAGCCACCCAAGCGAAAGGAGAAGACATCCTTAAATCCGTGGCGAATGACGGAGGGCGGAATACCCTCGATTGCCGCAGGCGTGGTTGCGTCGACTAGGTTGACAAGGTTGCTGGCATTGGACCAGTTCTCCCATTGCACGTCGAATTCGATGTCCGCCATCTCGCGGCCTTTTCCATCTTCCCAATAGTAACGACCACCGAGGCTGGCCATACGTGGTAATTCTAGTTCTACGCAGGCGGCAAAGGCAGCGATGGTACCGCCAGGGCCACAGGAAAGTGAACCTGAAACCTTTGGGCTCAGCGGTTCAACGCCGCCTAACAACAATCCTGTGCCTGTGGTGGGAACACCGGTGCCTTTTGTGTGCAAGCTTGCCGCTGACCTGTAATTGAAGCCAAGTTCAACATTGGGTCTGGGTTGATACAGTGCTCCCACTCCAAAAGCGGGTACAAAAGAGTCGGACGCGTCCACGGCGAACACCGCATCGAGACCTTCCCACTCCTCATAGTTTCTCTCACCCCAAGTTGAGGAAACACCTTTGAGACTACCGAAACCCCAGGATATACGTGCGCCTAAGCTGAGCTTCTCGCTGACTTTGTATCCCACAGCAAGCGATGGAAAGAGAACGGCGACTTCTTGTTTGAGGATGTCGTATCTTCCGGGTGGTGGTGGTGAATTGGGGTCTGACTGCAAGATATAGTCTGAATCGATATCTCTGTCCGCCGAGCCCACTGACGGAGCGAAAACGCCTGCCGCAAAGACCATGGGCAAGTCGAGGCCGAGATCGCTCACCACGGAAATCAGCGGCACCACTGCGTAGTCTCCAACGTGGACCGCACCGTGCGAGGTGTTCTCGGTCTTGGGATAGGGTTGTCCGGCGTAGGGGACGCCGCCGACAGGACATTTGGCGCCGGTACAGTCGTCGTACGAGCCCGAACGCTGAAAGGTCTGGCTGAAGTTAATAAGATTTATCCCTAGTTGAATGACCGTGCCACTCATTTTCACTAGGCCCGCAGGGTTGTGATAAATCGCAGATGGATCGTCCGCCTTGGCCACAAACGCGCCCGCTCTCGGTTGCGCTTGGCTGCCGTATCCCGGGATGGCAGTACCGCCAGCGTTGCTGTGCTGGGGAAGGGCGAGAACTGCGGTGAGAAGGGTGGCGAGGGCGATACATTTTTTCATGGGGAACTTCTTGCTGCTCTTGTCTGCTGAACTTATCTGCGCTTGTCTTCGCTCTTGTTGTTTCCTGCGTCTTCGCGGTAACGACGAGCCAAATCGAGGTGGGTCATGATAACTGTCACCGCCACTGGTGTCACACCGCTAATCCGAGATGCTTGCCCTATCGACCTAGGACGTGCTTGGCTGAGCTTTTCCACGTCTTCGTTGGACAGGCCATGTATGGCGCTGTAGTCCAAATCTTGGGGTAGTAGCAGATCTTCAAAGCGCGCCAATCGCTCAGCATCAACCTTTTGTCGTTTTAGATACCCAGAGTATTTGATCTCTGTTTCGAGTCGCTCGGCGATATCGGGTGAGAGTTCTGGCACCGTGATCTGCGCGGCGTCCGCAATGGCAGCCAAGTGTTCGTAGCGCAACTCCGGACGTTTGAGCAGTTCTTCAAGGGTGCAACGGCGATTGTGCAGTGGCGAGCTACCCTGCTTGACGAGCTGTGCGTTAACCGCGTCGGTTCCAGTGACGGACATCGCCAGCACACTCTCTTGAGCCGCTCGCAAAGAGCGTCCGAATTCTTCAAAGCGAGCCCACCTGGTATCGTCTACAAGTCCGAGCGCTCGTCCGATTGGCATGAGTCTGTCCGCCGCATTGTCCTCACGCAATAACAAACGGTATTCGGCGCGTGAGGTAAACATGCGGTAGGGCTCCTTGGTGCCCTTGCTGATCAAATCATCGACGAGCACGCCGCCGTAAGCCTGATCTCTGCGCAGGACGAGTTCGCTCATCGTGCTATCACAGCTTCCGGTACTGAGCGCCGCATTGATGCCCGCGAGCAAGCCCTGAATCGCAGCTTCCTCATAACCCGAGGTGCCGTTGATTTGTCCGCCCAGATACAAGCCTTTGACGCGCTTGGTTTCTTGTGTCGCGTAGAGTTCACGGGGATCGCAAAAACCGTACTCGACGGCGTATCCCGGACGGGTCATCTCGCAATTCTCAAGTCCTGGAATTGTGCGTAGAAAGGCCAGCTGGATGTCGTAGGGCAGGGATGTGGAGATTCCGCCGGGATACACTTCGCAGGTGTCGAGCCCTTCTGGTTCTAAGAAAATCTGATGTCGATCTCGGTCGGCAAAGCGGGTGATTTTGTCTTCAATACTCGGACAATAGCGCGGGCCGGTGCCTTCGATTTCTCCCCGAAATAGTGGCGATCGCGACAAGCCAGCTCGAATGAGGTCGTGGGTCTTCGTGTTGGTGTAGGTTACGTAACAGCTACGCTGAGGCAAGGGCGGCTTTTCGCCATAGGGTGCCAACACGCGACAGCGAGGAGCGGGAACATCGCCCTTTTGCTCTTCGAGACCGGACATGTCGAGGGTCTTTCCGTCCAGTCGACACGGTGTGCCGGTCTTGAGTCTGGCCAAGGGGAATCCGAGTTTTTCCAAGGAGAGAGAAAGCCCTATAGCCGCCGCCTCGCCCGCTCGTCCGCCTTCGCCCTTGGAGTCACCGACGTAGATCTTGCCGCGCAAGAAGGTGCCAGTAGTCAGAATGACAGTTTTGCTGAGGAAGGCCACTCCCATCTTCGTACCAACTCCACGAATCTGTGCATCTTCAACCAATAGCTCGGTAACGTTGGCTTGACGCAGGCTGAGTCCTACTTGGCGGTCGAGAACATCACGCATTGTCTCTCGGTATCGCCGCTTGTCCGCCTGCACCCGGGTTGCGCGCACTGCTGGCCCTTTGGACAAGTTCAGGCGCCGCGATTGAATGCCAGTGAGGTCGGTGACCTTGGCCATCTCTCCGCCCAGCGCATCGATCTCCTTAACCAAGTGTCCTTTGCCCACTCCACCAATGGCTGGGTTACAGGACATCTGAGCTACCATGTCGAGATTGCCCGTGAGGACCAAGACCTTGGCGCCCATTCTGCTGGCGGCCAGCGCTGCCTCGCACCCGGCATGGCCTGCGCCAACTACAATTACGTCAAATTTGTCTGGGTAGGTAAACATAGTAAGAACTACTCTCTTAGTTTTTGATGCACTCGGCGCTGCCGGGGGCGTGCTTGGGAGTGAATTTGTAGACCTTCATCACGGCTTGCAGAAAGAAGGTTTCGGGGTGCAAATCGTCCGGCATCTTGCCTTCGATCCAGTCGATTCCCGAGATACGAACAGAGCCACAGGGCGCGTGTTTGCCAGCATCAACGCCGGAAATTCGCTCTTTCCAACTGCGCAAACTGGCTCGGTCGCACAGGCCAGGCGCGCCGCAGCTGAATTCGAAACTCTCATACCAGCCCTTTTCGCCAAATTCACTGATGAGCATTCGCGCTCCAAAACCGCCGCGACCTTTGGCGTGCATGTTGACCGTGTGCTCGCCGACCGCCAAGTCCAAATAGAAGCAAGAGGTCGCGCCCTCGATCCCTTTGTAAAGTGTGTTGCCATCGACGGTGGCCCAAATTTCACTTTGGGTTGGACCGAGAGTGATACGGAATCGTTTTTTGCCCTCGGGAATTTTGCCAACAGAATTGCCCGTGCAACTGCAGCTCGTGCCTTTGCAAAGGTCGCCAACAAGCTCGGCGTCAGTCTCAGCCTTGGGAGCTTTAGGCATTGGGGTAAGTTGGGCAGACGAGCAGGCGAGTATGAAAACTGCACAGAAAAGCGCCATCGTGGTTTTGCAGATGGCCTTGGAAGACGAAATGGTAGCGAGCATAGAGCGGACTTATAGCCCCCAAAAACTCAATGATGTAGTGAATTCCATCGATTCGGCCGATCTTCTCGGCTTTCGGCACAACCACCGAGCTGAGATGCGAGTCCAAGAGGGCAGCCTTGACCTATCACGGAGCTATGGATATACCGGATGCGTCGCTCAAGTTGGCAATACATCATGATAGCAAGCGCAAATTCTCCCATTAATACGTCTCTCTTTCGCCGAGCCATTTTTCGCCTGTGGGCTTCTCGTTTTCCCACCGGACTGGGAATTCTGGCTTTGCTCGCAAGCGTATCGTTGAGTATTGGTTGCGGTAGCCAAGCTGACAATCGAGTAAAGTACGCGGTTACCGCGCAACAGAACTACGAGAAGGGGGCGCAAAAGCTTAAAACCAAGGCCTGGCAAGGAGCTGCCAAGTACTTCGCCTTTATCAAAGCTCGCTTTCCCTACTCCAAATACGCAGTGCTCGCTGAGCTTCGCATGGCCGATGCCGAATTCGGTGCTGAGAACTATTTGCAGGCTGTTGATGGATTCAAGCTCTTCGCCAAGTTTCATCCTACCCATGACATGGTGCTCAACGGCTACGCTGCGTATCGCGTGGGCGAGGCCTATTATAAGATGTTACCCGGAAGTTGGTGGCTCTTGCCTCCCGCTCGAGAGAAAGACCAGAGCGCAACAGCGGATGCGCACCGGCAACTAACAACCTTTATTAAGAAGTATCCGAAATCTCCCTATCACGGAAAAGCGGTGAAGCGCCTGACCTCGATTAACACCCGACTGGCTCAACATGAAATGTACGTCGCGGAGTATTATTGGGATCGCAACAAGCCCATGGGTACAGTTCTTAGGCTTCGGTCACTCTTGGCAAAGCACCGAGGAACGAATTACGATGCGCCGGCATTGTACCTGCTCGGACAAGCCTATGTGAAGGTGAAGATGCTGGACAGGGCCAAAGAGACTTGGAACGACCTGATCAAGACTCATCCGAAGCACGCCAAAGCCAAGGATGCCCGAGCTGCTGTCCGGACGCTGTAGTACAACAACATATTCCTTGTGCGTGGGAATCGGATTGCTATGATGAGAAAAATGAGATTTAGAGCAATTGCCCCCATTGGGGCAAGTGTCATGTTTGGGGGATGTGGAGAAGTTCGCACGCAATAGTAAGGTCTTAGCGGACAAACCAAGCAATCGTCAGGCTATAATCCTGAACGCGAATTCAACTGGATACACCGATTACACGGCTTGTTGGATAGCCACTTGCGACGTTGGTTGTTTTGGGTTCTGGGCTAGGGCAAACTATCCCAGTGTTGGCACAGAATCTATTCTCTCTGGTGGTCTTGTCCGGAATCGCGGCTTGCAGCCATAGAAGTGAGGTGGCCAAGCAAACGATTCAAGATGACGCTAGTACGACCGGCACAGCCCCCAAGTCATGGCCCACTCCCAACGCATCAGTGAAGATGAGCTTGGTTGATGGGCACACGTTCATCGCAGCCACGGTTGCCTCAATACCCGTCAATATGGTGTTTGACACCGGCCACATCGAGGGCGTCATTGTTTCCGAGTCGGTAGCAAAGGCGG
>JAESTW010000897.1 GCA_016763395.1 Kofleriaceae bacterium | reverse complement strand
TTTTGGGAATCAAGGCCACCACCCTCGCATCGCGAATTAAGAAGTATTCTATTGGTAAGAGCGAGTACGAGTAGCGAACTAGCAACATCCGACCGTTATCGTGCCAACTAATCTGAGACAGCGGGTTTGCTAATTGGGACCAGGCGGAACAAGACGCCAACATTGTGGAATCTATTTGGGTAGAGTACCGACGACGGCAAATTCAACACAAGCTGGCTGGTTTTTGAAATTGGAAAATTGATCGTCGAAGATCCGGCAGTTAATCGCCAGGCCTGGGACGCGATTTCCCTGGTGGCAACATACGATGGCGGCGAAGAATTGGTGGGCTATCGCTACATGGAAATCGTTATCGGCGCTAACATTTTTTGGACATTCGCGAGAAAACTGCCGTCTTTATCTTACAAGGCAATGAGCTAAAGTGGGCTCATACCTCTCCAACCTGAGTATCGGAACCAATACATGAACATACAAATAAAACGATCCATCCCCTTTTTGCTGATGTTGCTGATGGCCCTGTCTGGAAGTGTGGCGGATGCTGCACCGAAAGGTCGTCTTGGCTCGGTGAGTAAGCGGGACTTTGTGGTTAAAAAAGATGGCAACGACTACCGAATGCGAATTAAGAACATCGGCGACGATGACGAAGGCTATATTGACTACACGTTAGCCACCACGCCAGATGGCGGGACCATTGTTCAGATTGATGGCATCAAAGGGGTTAAAACCATCAAAGGGGTCGGCAAGGCTCTCAAAAAGGAAGTGCTCCGCCGTCATCCAAGTGAGATTCGATCCCAACTCGTCAACGTCAACGGTGTGAAGCTCTTGACTGAATGGGCAAAAGGATATCCTCACAGGGCTAGTGACAAAAATGGCGAGAAGCTTCGCCGTGTGGTGCCTGCATTGAAGTTTGAAGGCTTTGATTATGAGATCACGGCTGAGTCAACTCGGTCGGGCTATGCAGGAAGCATATTTCTGGTCATGCGAGCCGCAAAGCGCGGCAAGGGAACGATCAAGATAGAGGATCCTCTCGAACTCGACAAGGTGCTTCTCACGTCACCCCAACGATCGAAGATAAGCAAGAGCAAACTTCCAAAGGCCGGGACCGAGGAGTCGGACAAGGAGAGTGAGGCCTTTGCCAAGGCTGCGGGCAAGTACATTGCCAAACTCGCCAAGGACAAAAGCAAGCGCCAAAGTTTCTCAAACAACGACCTTGTCAAGGTCTTGTGGGAGGACATGGATGATGCCTGTGGTAGCGGCGGTGGAAATGGTAGCGGATGGAGTAAAGGTTGTATTTTCAGTAAGAGCGGCCGTACCTACCGAGTGCAATCCCGCAAGCGTTCCAGTTCACGCTTTGATCTTGATGACCGTATGGAAGACCGGGTCAAAGAGTTTATCAAGAAGAAGCGTTGACCCTCAGGTTGCCAACGCGTGCTGGCCGTCGTCTGCCTGTGTGCACAGTATTGCCGGTTGCGCAGAGACGTTGCGTCTCGCTCAACTGGAGAAAAACTTCGCGGAAGCGGGAGGGAGAATGAGCTGCAAAGGGGGACAATTGCTCATGGAGGTGCCAAAGAGAAGTAATACGGATCGTGGTACACAATCTCGATCATGATGCGATCGGGATCCTCAAAAGCGAGTGTGTAGTAACCCCGACGATATCCCAACTCAATTTTTCCCTCGCCGAGAAGGGGAACTCCGAGCGTCGCGAGATGCTCCGCCATTTGGTCTACGATATCCTTTGATTCGACCGCTAGTGCAAAATGACCAAGACCTATTGCCTTGCGGTGGTAGGCAAGGTCTCTGTGTTTAGCCCCTGCTGGGCATAAGACAATGACTGATGAGAGTTCATCGGTAAGTCTCGCATACTGTCCTTTCTCTCCATCCGCTTTTTGAAAGCCTAGCGGCGCGAGTGCCAAGCAGTAAAAATGAACCGATGCGTCCAGATCTGAAACGTTCAATTCGATATGACTAAACATTAAGCAGAAGGTACCAAACCGGACTTTGGCTGTAACCGGGTGCTCCCTCTATACACAGCGCGCTAGGAATTTATTTTTTTGCGCGACATGCTGGGCCGTCGGTGTCAATGGGTTGAATACATCCTCAAGCCGGTATTGAGCGCTGCAGTTTAGCGCTGAGTGTTTATTGCGCTCGCGACTTGAGGGCAACCAAAAGGGTGCTCGTGCGCCCTCTTTGTCTCAGAACGGAAATTTTCATGAAACGCGAAATCCTATTTTCTCTTCTTTTTTCTCTCTCATTGGGCTGCGGCTCAGATGGTATGGATGGTGGCGGCTCGGATGGCGGCGGCGGCGGCGGTGGTGCCAGTAGCTTGACCTGCTCCTCCGGTGCGTACTGCTCAAGCTGGTGGCCTTTGGGCACACAGGTAGATGAACTTCCTGCACCGACCGGCGGAATCATCGAGTCCGGGACTTATATCTTGAACGACGTATTGGCGGTGGAGACTAGTTGGGATGGCGATTTGCGAGAACTGCTTGTGATCGACGGCAATTCGTTTCGAAGCACAGAAACTGCAGGTGCTGGAACCTTCTCCACCAACGGAAACACAATCACCTTCCATCAAAAAGAGAGCTGTGGGTACATGGGTGGATCTTTCGGTGCCGAGTCTGATGAGACTTCCTTTGAGTACCTCGTAGAGGGAAATTCAATTGTCCTGTTTGAAGAAGGGCGCCGCTCAGTCGCTAACGTAACAATCCGCGTCGGACTTGTGTTTACCCGACACTCTGGCGACCTCTGTGAGGTTTCGGGAGGGGCCACATGCACACTCGACGAGTGCTTTTGTGCGGCATCCCTCGACGAAGAACTGCAGGACAACCAGTGTGGAGGATGACGCTATGAAAGCGCCGATGCTGCGTCGCCCAAGCGCGACTGGATCAAATTCATGACGCTCTGCACATCGGAGTCGTCAAGAGACAGTTTGCTCTTCAGTTGTTCCCGTGTTGCCACGGCCAACGTATCCCGGGCCGAGGCGAGACGACGCGCAGCAGTAGATCGGTGCACACCCCAAAGTCGCGCTAGATCGTCGATGGTAAGCCGGTCCTCGAATTGTAGCCGCAGCGCGAGCTTTTTCTCCGCTGGCAGGGTGTCGATCGCTGACTCCAGCGCTTCGCGAAAGGTCTCAAGATAGTTTTGCTTGAGATGACGCAGCTCGGGATCGTCGAGAACAGCCTCCATTTGCTGTGCATAGGCGTTGTGCTGGTGTCGGGATTCCCCCCGCCGAGCGTTTAGCGCCAAGCGCACGACGGCAGTACGCAAGAAACCGCTCAAGCTACCGCGCCCAGAATACTGATCGAGCTTGGAAGATGTCTTGCTTCCTGGTACGAGCAACACCGTGAGTAGTTGTTGAATGGCCTCTTCGATTTCTGTCTGTGAAAACCCCCGACTACCAAGCGCCGCCCCTGCCGCATTTCGAAGCATGGCGTCGACGATCTCGATCGCCGCATCGTCTCCGCGCAATGCACGATCGGCGATGTAAAGTTCATCCCAATGCCAATGGGATGACACGACCAGTGCCTTGTCCTCGTTCAGCCTGCGTGCGAGGATTCTGCCGAGCTCTGCTACGGACAAGGGAAGCCTTCCCGCCAAGCTTCGTTGCGCTTGCGAAAGAGCGTTCGACAGGGCGGTGCATTCCTCTTCGCTCACTGGAAGTGTACAGCCCGCGGATTCTGCAAGCATCGTCAACTCCGAGGAACTAGTCATTGCCCGCTCTCTTTATCACAAAAATAATACAATCCCAACAAGCCCCCAATGGCTCACGTACGGAGTGTGATACACGATACGCGGTGTTTTGTGTACAGCAGCGAATCAATGGACCGGTGCGCTCATGAGAGACCACCTCGACGATGATCTGCTGTCTTTATACGCAGTCGGCGCGGCAACCCCAGCGGAGTGTTTGGTCGCCGATGGTCATTTAGTGCAATGCGATGACTGCCGAGAGTTGGTGGCAGAGCTGGCAAGGGGCAACCGAGAAGGAAGTCCATCCTCACTTGGCGATCCGCTCTGTGGCCTCACAATCGGCAGGTACTTGCTTGAAGAACGTCTCGGAGCCGGTGCTCATAGCGTAGTGTATCGCGCACACGATCCTATACTCGAGCGCAAGGTTGCGCTCAAGCTCGTACGAGAGATCGACGATGGACCGTTGCGCAAGCAACTCATCAGAGCGGCGCAGGCCATGGCACAGATTGATCATCGCAACGTTCTCGCAATCTACGATGCCGGAGAGGATGGAAACGAAGTCTTTGTTACATCCGCGATTGCCGAGAATGGAGATCTCCGCACTTTTTTGGAGTCAAAGCCGAGCGTGAAACGATTGCTGAGTGGATTTGCTGAGCTTGCGGAGGGCTTGTCGGCGGTGCACAGGTCTGGATTAACCCACCGGGACATCAAACCCGACAACATCTTGGTGGACGGAGATGCAAATTTCTTGCTTGCCGATATCGGCCACACTCCGCAGGTTGGTGCTCTCGGATCGGTGACCCCAGCGTATCTCGCTCCCGAAGTGCGGGATGGAAGGCCGTTCGCGGCTTCGGCCGATCAGTACGCGTTTGCGCTAACTGTGTGCGAAGTACTAACTGGCGTCCGTCCGAAAAACACTGACGATGCTGCGCGTGTGCTGCGCAACAAACGAGTGCCAACCCTTGCAATAAAAACCATCCTTCGGGCACTCGATCCCGAGCCAGAAAAGCGTTTCGACGATGCTGCTGACATCGCTATCGGCCTCCGACCACGGTGGAAGTCGTGGCATGTCGTTGCCAGTGGTGGTGCTGTTCTATCGGCCATCACCATCATTCTGTTTGCCACGACCATGATTGGAGCGGGTAGCCAACCAGTGTGCGCCCGGTCTGTGGATGCGGCGGTATCTCAATGGCAAGCAGTTCGACCGGTTCTCGCTGAGCGCTTCTCCACCCGCGAATCGCTGTGGACACCGATAGATGCTCATCCCGGCCAATTCTTTGTCACGCTCG
>JAESTW010000079.1 GCA_016763395.1 Kofleriaceae bacterium | reverse complement strand
TGTATTGGTGTTTTTTCGCTGCTGATTGGCGCGGGGTGTGGCAAGAAGTCTGAGGACGAGACCTCTGGCAAGACAGCCACAGCTAGTAGCTCTGCCTCTACTGAGGTGTTTGTTGGAAAAAAAGCGGGTCTCCCAGGACCATTGGGCGCTCTTGCGTTTGGCATGGATGAAGCCGGTGCGAAGAAGGCTCTTCCATCATTGTTTGAAGACGAAGTTTCCACCTATGGCACGAGTCGTGTGGCTAGAGGTCGCCTTGGTGACAACTTCGTGAGTATCACCTTTGATTTTGGAAAGTTGAGCAAGGTCGAGCTTTCTCTCAAGGACGGCCCTGCGGAAAAAGCTACAAAAGCGTGGGGAGAGCCTGAGCGTGCCGAAATTGGAGCAAGTAAGAAGAAGGCTCTCTTCTGGGTGGATACCGATGCTGGTATCAGAGCTGTTCTTATCCCTGGATATACTGAGGGTGAATATGATCTGCAAGTTAGCAAGTATCTCTCGTTTGAGAAGTTTGCGTCGCTGGATGATAAGGCCCGTCCGTTGAGTGCCAACCTCGTATTGGGAGCAGACCCTGCTACTTTGCTTAAGACATTTCCCAGCAACGTGGCTGTTGGCGAAGTCAGTGAGGCGACAAAGAAGCGGACAGAAGCGATGATGAAGGGCATGAAGGACGAAATGGCCGCAATGGGGGTGACGGTTGGGGACAAGAAAGACAGACCAGATCTCGATGCTAACCTTCCACCGACACGTCTTGGCGATGGCAACACATCTGTCGTTCTACACTTTGGGGATAACGGGCGCGTTCGCTCCCTCACGACAAATCTGGCTGGCAATGACGCCACTTTACTTGGCAAGGAAGTATCAGGCGCCTTTGATAAAGCGTGGGGCCCGGCCAAGGTGCTTAAGAGTGCTATCGGGGATACTCATTATTGGTATGATGCCAAGAGAGGCGTACGTGTCTCCGCTCGGCTCGGTGGCGATTTTGGCGTCGCACTAGAGGCTGTCCGGTATATGCCTCTTGCGACTCTCTTTGGTGACCCTGGCGTAAAGTGGGGATCTGACAAAGGGCCGATTGTTGGCAGTACACCGGACGAGATCAAGGCAGCGTATGGCGACGCGTTTGCGCCTTATAAAGAAAGCGGCTCTCTTAAGTATCCAACCACTGACTACGATGACAATGTAGCGACCACCAACATCAACTTTCACATGAAAGACGGCAAGGTTTCGAGTTACTATTTTGAGCTTGACTATGGAAACTACGGGCCAGCCCAGGCGGAGATTCTAGCGATGTTCGTTGCCAAGTTTGGCGAGGGTAAGTCGGACGGAAAATGGGTGACCTACCACGATAAAGATCCCAAGATTCGTGTGAGAGATTCAGATATCACCCACTCTTTTGATATCGAAGTAGAGTAGCCTCAGGCGTGCTTTGAGGCTGTAAAATACTCGCTGGCAGGCTTGTTGACAAAGCGCAAAGCAAGCCGCCGATATCCGAAGTAGATTGGTTCGCCATCGTCTTTTAACGAGTAAACTCGAAAGTGCTCGGAAGAGGATACGCTATCTCGCAGCTGTGGATCCGCTTCGATGTGGGCGCAAGCTAAATAGAGAAAACGGTCGAAGCAGGAGGAAAGGATATCGATCGGACTTTGGGACTCGGGGGCTTGGAATTGTTGTAATGGTTCCAGAAGAGGATGGCCCTCGAGCTTGAGAGCTGTGTCCGGCTCGTGTTGGTCACCAAACCAGTCTCGATACAGCTGGGTCAGACTTTTGGCTTTGGCTGTGCCTTCTTCTAGCTCGGTGTCCGAGAACTCGCTGGCAATCTCTGGGTTTAGTATGACACCGGCGATCCCATAATCGTTGCGGGTGAACACGACCATATTCAGATCGATCGACTCTCGCTCACCACCGATTGCTTTGTTGATCGAACGACGTAGATGATTGGCAAACTCTATGACCGCTTGATCGAGCGCGGGCAGGTTAGAGGAGGGCGCTGTGCCGCTGTCCTGCTGATCGAGTTCGTCGTAGTAATAATTCTCAAGATCAGCAATGGGGCGAATCGGTTGGTCCAATCGAGTATCGTAGCATTCCTCTTCCAATAGGTAGGGTGCGATTCGCTCCTGATAGTCAGCGTTCATTTCTTCGAGGTCACTGTACGAAGCTTCAAACTCATGCTCCTCATCGCCGGAAAAAGCCAATCGTAGATTGGGGAAATCGATCTGTAGAGTGAGGTCGATCTCATCTCGGTTCTTCATCATTTGACTGATGATCACGTCTGAATCCTCGTGTTTATTTGCATAAGTCTGCCGCTGCCTCTGGCCAACTTGGGTGCATAAACTGAAACCCGGATTCCAGAAGGCGTCCAGGGATTACACGTCGGCTCTTTAGGAGTAACTCTGTATCGGTTCGCAAAAAAACCGCGCCTATCTTTGCCATCCACTTGGTTGCTGGCAGTCCTAGTTTTACGCCAACTGCTTGCCGCAGTGCCGCCATGAACTCTTTTTGTGGCAAAGGATTGGGCGCGCAGATGTTGATGCTTCCGCTTAGCGTTTCACGATCCACGATGAACTCCACCGCTCGGACGAAGTCGTTTCCATGAATCCGGGATACATATTGCTGGCCACCAGCGATTGTGCCGCCAATTCGTTTCCGGACAAGTCCGCGTAATACATCAAGAATTCCACCCTTGTCCGGGCTCATTACCATTGCTGTGCGAAGCGCAACTTTCCTTGTGTGTGGCGTGTCCGCTTCGTGTAAGGCCTGCTCCCGCGCTTTGGCAATGGCCACACTGCGACTCCAATACGCGGGTACATCGGGCTCATCCCCGCCAATGATGCCAGTTGCTTCATCGTTGCCTTGATCGAAACGGTGAGCGTAGATGGTGGCAGTGCTCATCTGGAGCCATACACGTGGAGGCTGCGTTGCGTTGGCGATCGCCTCGCCGACAACCCGAGTAGAATCAACCCGAGAGTCCATCATTTGCTGCAAGTTGGTCTCGGTATATCGGCAGTCCACTGTGCGTCCGGCGAGGTTAATGATGACATCCGCGTTCTCGAAACTCTGCGCCCATGGCCCCAGGCTTTGTCCGTCCCAAGCTAGAGATGATGTTCCCTCCGCGGGATTTCGCCCGATGAGAGTCACGGTATGACCTTTGGCCCGCAGGCCCCGAGCAAGCACTTGGCCGACCTGACCGCTACCTCCAGGAATCACAAATCGTAGGCTCTGCCGCTCTGTCTGTTTTTTGGGTGTCATCACTGTAGAAGCCTCCACTTCTTAGATGCTAACACCGATGTCTTTGTTGCGCTTTTGGTCTGTTATTGGACTACAAATATTCATGTTTTACTTGGAGTATTGATACCGTCGCTTTCGTCTGAGACCGATTGCGCACAGTAGAAAAAGTAGCAAGCTCCCGACTCCTGGTGTTGTTCCTATCCTGCAAGCGCAACCCAAGCCTTCGTCGTCGCTCTGAGGGCAATCTGATGAGGGAATCCGGGTGATGCGCTCTACTTCAACGGAGTCGCGTACTTCACCGCTAGCTTCAAACGCGATTGGGTCCGCCTCTGCGCCTAGAGACAGGTCCACCCACAGATTGCTGCGAGCCAAAAAGGAGTTACCGGACATGCTCGAAGACTTTGCATAAGAGACATACCCTCCTGGGAAATCGTAGCGGTCGTCTGCGGAGACATAGACTGTGATATTGGACTCCGCGGGAGCTGGTGCCGACGAAATCCCCATCGGCAAGCGCAGTTCACTACCTGCCCAACTAAAAGCGAGTGGAGTAAGCCCGCCCAGAAGACCGAAATCATGCCGTACCCGAACGGCCACAACGGTCCAACCTAGCTGGATGTAGGGATCGATTGCGAGCAAGTCGTCTTCCGAATATTGGTAGTTGAAATCACCCAGCCACCCTGCGAGTTCTTCTGTGTTGTCGACGTTGAGCCGCACGACATCGTAGGCGCCAATCGTTTCAACGATGGGATCCTCTGTGTCAGTTGGCAAATCGTCCGGCTCCGGTCTTTGCCAGCCTCCTCCACCCGAAGTAGAAAAATCGCCACAGCCGCCACTACTACCACTAGAACTAAAAGCAGGGTCGTGGCATTGGTAGCCCAGGCTAAGATCCTCGACGTAACGATCGACAACAACAACCTCTGGCGAGGTGGCACGCGCCAAGTCATCAAAGATATCCTTGTCCGCCACAGCCACCAGTGGCCACGATGGTGTCACCATAAGCAACGCGAATCTCGAACCCTCTGTACCGATAACAAACTCAGGCCGGACAACCAT
>JAESTW010000896.1 GCA_016763395.1 Kofleriaceae bacterium | reverse complement strand
GACGGGTGCACCAGCGCCAGAAGCGCCGGGAGCCGGAGCACCGGGAGCGCCAAAGGCCGGAGCGGGAGCACCAAAGGCCGGAGCCGGAGCACCAGGAGCCGGAGCACCAAAAGCCGGAGCTGGAGCACCAGGAGCTGGGGCACCAAAAGCCGGGGCCGGAGCACCAGGAGCCGGAGCACCAAAAGCCGGAGCTGGCGCTGGAGCGGTCGGCGCTGCTGCCATCGGCGCTGCGGGCGCACCGGGCTGTGGAATTACTGGCGGAGCCATTCCAAAGATTGTGCGCGCAGTATTAGTGGGTGCAGGAGCGGGAGCTGCTGCGGGCATTGGACGCCCACAGGTTCCACAGTGGGGAGCGGTTGTTAGTACCGCAGCGCCACAATATGGGCACGGTTTCGTAGAAGTAGCCATGATCGGAATATTCCTCAGATATTTGTACAAATCGTACGACTCAATCGGCACCCGGGTCAACCGGCAGTGGTGCATGAAACCAGCTCGCTGGAGCGATAGATCGCCGAATCCCAATCATCGCTCGCCAATCGGCTAGTATCTCGTCATGCTGGCGAACAAGACCATTGGATTTCTCGGTGGCGGCAATATGGCAGAAGCGATTCTCAGTGGCTTGCTCTCGCAGTCGCCTGTGGAAAAGTCCTTTCTACGAGTAAGCGATCACAACAGTTCTCGCCTAACCACCCTCGAAACCAAGTACGGAATTGAAACCGAGTCTGACAACATTGCTCTGGTTAAATGGGCCGACGTCATAATTCTCGCTGTCAAACCTCAGGTCCTTCCGCTGGTGCTTCAAGAGATTGCCGAGCGAGTCACCTCTGGCTTGCAAAAAAAACTCTTCGTCTCAATCGCAGCGGGTGTTTCGGTAGATCGCATCCAAAGCCACATCGGACAAGGTGTCCGAATCATTCGTACCATGCCCAACACCCCGGCACTGGTGCGAGCGGGTGCCACGGTATTGTCCCCCGGAAAACTCGCCAGCGACTCGGACATGGCGACCGCCCGAGCCCTCTTTGACACGGTAGGCACAACAGAAGTTTTGAGTGAGAACAAACTCGACGCAGTGACTGGACTTTCCGGTGGCGGCCCAGCCTTTGTCTTTGTGATGCTAGAAGCGATGGCAGATGCCGGAGTCAAGCTCGGCCTGCCCAGGGAGGTAGCGCTAAAACTGGCGGCACAAACAGTCTACGGCTCGGCAAAACTCTTACTGGACACTGACGGACATCCCGGACAGCTCAAAGACATGGTCACCTCACCTGGTGGAACCACCATCGCAGGCATTCACGCCCTGGAAAGAGGCGGTTTTAGAAGCACCATCATCAACGCAATCGAAGCCGCGGCCAAGCGCTCTGCTGAACTGGGACAAGACGAATGAGCATTCGCGACATCCAAGGCGGCGTCACCATCGACATACTCGTCGTGCCCCGTGCATCTCGAGAGCGCTTTGGACCGGTGCACGGCGACCGAATAAAAGTCTCTGTTACCTCACCGCCCGTTGATGGAGCGGCCAATGAGGCAATTGTTAAGCTCATTGCCAAGCGACTGGGCGTAGCCAACGCTGCGGTCAAAGTCCTCACCGGCCTCAGCAGCCGGCGCAAGCGGGTCCAGGTTATGGGAGTGCTGCCGGACACGGTTGGAGAGATGGTTCAATGACTTCCTCCTTTCTGCGTGTACCTCCGCGTTTTCCGCAACGCTTGTCCGCGTGCGTCGCCCTACTTTTCCTCCTCGGGTGCAGTGGCAGGGACGGAACGATCTCGATTTCAGTCTTGTCTGCCCCAGGCAGCGAAATACTGTCTCAGGTCCAACGGCTAGAGGCATCTCTAGTCGACTCGAATAACTCTGAGTTGGCCCATTTCGGAGGGCGGCGCGACAGCGATGGCGTGTTAACTATCGCAATCGACTTGGACGCAAGCGCCGTCAATGCCAAGCTAATCGTAGAGGGATTTAGTGCCGCTGATGAACGTATAGCTTTCGGACGGGTGGGCCCCCTGCCCTTGTCTGCCGTGAACGCAACACTTGCAGTATTCCTCGCGCCACCTCTCAGCATTCGAGAGGCTCCGATCTCGCTCAGTGAGCCTCTTTCTCATATTGGCGCTACTTTTGCTTCATTTGGAGTAATTCTGGCCGGTGGCCAAAACGTCGACGGTCCAGTGGATTCGGTCACCGTCTACAGTAGTTATCTGCACAGCAGCCAGGAAGGCTTAGCTATGCCCGTTGCGCTGAGCCAGCCCACACTCGTGGCCGGAAGTTCGGGCACAATTTACATGATCGGCGGAACCGACACGCAGCAAAACCCCAGTAATGTCGCCCTCGCCTTTGACACTACCGCTGCCCCCGCCGGCAGCTACAGAGCACTTGTCATGGCCGACCAGTACGCTCGTTCCGGCTCAACAGCGGCGGTCGTCGGACAAGAACAGTTTATTGTCTCTGGTGATCCGGCGCTGCTTTTGGATGGATTCCAAAACACATTGCGGCCACTCCCGGGTGGTGAAAACCTCACAGGCCCCGGACACACCGCACTGGCTGACAACAGCTTGCAAGTTGTCTTTGCCGGAGCCGAGCTCTCTTCTGGAGCCGCCCTTTTTGAGTCTGGTCTGATACGGACTCTCAGTCCACCAGTGGAAATGCTGCGCACAGAGCACCGGGGAATCGCCTTACCTAGCGGTGAGATCTTGTTCCTCGGCGGCGCCATTGACGGCGTAGCGACGACAAGCGCGGTTCTCTACAAGCCAGAAAGCCAAAGTTTCCAAACCATCAGCCTACTGGCCAGCCCCCGGCGAAACCCTGCGCTCGCTATCACCGATGACTACCTGGTCGTGGTCGGAGGAGAAGCGGACGATGGTTCTCCCTTGCCAGATGTCGAGATCTTCGACGCAGATACCCTTGCAGCAGTTGCCACCTTAGCGCTAGTAGTGCCGCGTAAGGATACAGTCGCTCACCCGCTAAACAACGGACAAGTTCTGATAGCTGGTGGGCTCGATAGCAACAATCGTCCGACTGCCGTATTGGAACTCTTTACTCCGGATCGCTAGCGGGTTTCGCCTCAGCACCTAAGCTCACACAGTTGCGCCCCATATGCTTTGCTGCATAGAGAGCAGTGTCGGCCCTTCGGACAAGAGTCTCCGCATCTTTGGCATCGTCGGGGAACGACGCCACTCCGATAGAAACAGAGACCTTTCCGCCCGGCTGCTCTTCTCGGTGCTCAAAGTGGTAATCAGCAACCCTCGCTCGCAATCGCTCGGCGACTTGGGCGGCAGTGAATTTCGGAGTGTCGACCAAAACAATGGCAAACTCTTCGCCTCCGTATCGAGCAACTAAATCGTTGGCTCGGCGACCGTCGCCCATGATTCGAGCGAGCTGTCTCAGAAGCTCATCACCACTTGGGTGTCCGTGCCTGTCGTTATAGCTTTTGAAGTTATCGAGATCGATCATCAGTAGCGAGAGAGGCAAACCATTGCGGCCAGAGCGCTCAATCTCCAACGCCAAGCGTTCGTGCAAATGACGATGATTGTAGAGCCCCGTCAGTCCATCGGTCACCGCCAGTTGGGCCAAGCGAGTGTTCGCACAGGCCAACTCGTGGGTTCGCTCGGAGATACGTGCCTCCAAGTCGCGGTTCAACTCCAATAGCGCTTGATTCTTCCCGGACAAGTCGGCGACAAGACGCTTGTTCTCCAAGCTCAATCTAAAATTTCGCAGAAGACCTTCGATGGCCAGGCGCAGACTCGCCTCATCCCAAGGCTTGGCGGCGTAAAAGTCCAAATCGGCCCGATTGATAGCGGAGATGACCGAGTCCAATCCAGCTTGGCCGGTGAGCAATACCTTGGCCGTGTCCGGGGATCGCTCGTGCACAGCTTCCAGAAGTTCGACGCCCTTCATTCCGGGCATAATTTGATCCGCAATGATCACTGCCAGATGCTCACCGTCACGCTCTAGCTCTTCGATGAGTTCGAGGGCGTCAGCGCCGCTCTGCGCACATGCGATTTCGCACTCTCCCCCAAATCGAGCAATGAGTTGCTGCTCAAGTGCATTCAGAACACCCTCTTCATCATCCACACAGAGAATCGTCTCTTTGATCGTCATGCCGAAGCCACCGGAACTGATACAGGCAACCAAACTTCAAAACAAGTCCGGCCTTCCCCTGATGTGCAACGTACTTTTCCCTGATGCTTCTCGACGATCTGTTGCACGATTCCCAGGCCTAGGCCCGTGCCCTCGCCCGAAGCTTTAGTAGTAAAAAATGGATCGAATATTCGTTTCATAATCTCATCCGAGATACCGGGACCATTATCAATGATTCGTACGGCGATACCATCATTTATAACGAGGGTTTCTATCTCGATCTCCCCCTTCTCGCCAAGAGCTTGCACTGCGTTGTGAATTAGGTTGGTCCAAACCTGGTTCAATTCGTCGACAAACACCGGAACAGCTGGCAGTGCTGCGTAGTTTCTATGCACAGAGATTCCCCGGGAAAACTGATATTCCAAGATGACCAATGTGTTCTCAATACCCTCGTGAACGTCGCTTAACGCCCTTGCAGCGTTCTGATCGAGATGCGAGTAGCTCTTTAGCGAACCGACGATCCGTTGGATGCGCCGAATCGCGTCTTGGATGGTTCTTGTACTTCGATGTACGTGAACGTAGTCCGACAAATACTCGATAACAAAACGTCCCTCCTCGAGGGGAACACGAAGGTAAGGTAAGAGATCATCCAAGAGTTCGCTGTCCACATCCAGTTCTGCCAACCTTTTGGCGACCGGGACAGCGGTGTCTGCAGGCACCCCAGCTGCCTTCAACTCCTCTTTGAGTAGCCGAGCTTGCCGGCGAATCTGGGCAGGTGGCACGCGCCTTTTCTCTGCCAAGCCCGGCGCCACACTTTCGTAGAGCGTCACAATCTCAGCAGCTCGGGCAGCGTCGCCAACAATGGTCTGCAAGCGAGTCTGTCGCAAGGTCAAACGCTTGATGGTGTCAGCGAGAGTGTCAGCAGTTCCCCGAATTGCGGCCGAGGGCGAATTTATCTCATGAGCGACTCCGGCGACCAGTTGTCCGAGACCTGCGAGCCGCTCACTCAGAGTAAGTTGTGCCTGCGTTTCCTTGAGCTCGTATATCGCCCTGCCGAGTTCATTGTTCATCGTCTGCAGTTCGTTTGTCCGCAGTGCAACTTTCGCTTCCAATTCTTCGTTGAACTTTCGAACCTTGGCATAGAGGTTTGCGTTCTCAATCGCGGTCGCTGCCTGATCGGCAAACGCCGATAGTAAGTTTGCATCCTCATCAGAAAAAACCCGAGCACCGGCACCTCGACCAACCACGATAACCCCGACCACACTGCCCTTGCGTTCCAGCACTGCAGCAATGAGTGAGCCGTCAATCGTCGCCTCCACGGCCCGTGCGCTGTGCTGCGGATGAGACGACATATCGTCAAAACGCAGCGTTCCCCGCGATTCCGCAACATCCTGGGCCAACATCATCAGCGGTTTCACAAGTTCCGCAGCCTCACTCTCGGAGCTGATAACTCGCATATCATCTCGTTTGGCGCGAACCGCTCCCAACACCAAGTCGGGCCGCTCGCCTTCTACAAAGGAGCCATCGACGAGCCACAGTGCACAGACGCGCAAGTGCAGCACTCCAGCGACAGAGTCCACAACTTTGCTCAACACCTGGTCCACCTCGATTACTGAGGACACAGCCCGTCCGGCATCGTGCAGCGCAACAATCTCTCGCATTCGCGCTGCAAGTCGACGTTGGTTCTCCTTGAGCGCGGTGGTCATGTACGAAAAAGCCCTAGCCAAATCTCCTATTTCATCGCCCTCTGGAATCTCAATTTTGTGATCCAGATCGCCCCGGG
>JAESTW010000078.1 GCA_016763395.1 Kofleriaceae bacterium | reverse complement strand
TCGACACAGAGATGGCAGCGGAGTGGATTGGAATCTACCCTGACTCACCAGCACCCCCGATGGAGATTTCGCACTAGTGCACCGTCCATACTAAATAGTGGGCTCCGCTCGCCGATCCATCTCCCTGGCTTCGTTGGATCTCCGTACAATACACCAGGTATTCTAGCGTCGAGTCGCCTTGCCAGGGGAGCGCCTCGCCAAGCCGAGCTCCACAATTAAGCATGGACGGCGCACTGGAGATTTTGCTCCCTTGTCGCCCAATTGTGAGAGGGAGAGAACTCGCCATTTCACTACTAAGTCGGGGACTTGCCAGTTGGTGTGACTGATTTGATCGTGCGCTCGCGCTACTCAATGAGCTATGAGTGTTGGACACCCTTTGATTGATCCCACATCCAACGACACAATGACATTGTATCCCGCTCAGAAGTCTGGCTATAGTTCGCGCCGCATGAGTAGAGAGAGCAATATGGCGCGCAGTTTCGTCATTGTGGTTGCGGCATTGTTCGCTACAGGGCTCGGCATGGCTTGCTCTGAACTGGAGGCTCGTCGAGACATTCAAAAAGCCGACAAGCTTTATGAAGAGGGCAAGTATGCAGAGGCCATCACAGTATACGAAGATGCGCTAAAACAATCGGATATTGATATTGGGCATCACAACCTGGCGGTTGCGGCATTTATTGCCTTTCAACCCGGGAACACAAGCCCTGCCAATCAGGGGTATGCCAAGAAGGCATCTGAGCACTTTCAGATTTACCTCAAGAGTCATCCCAACGACGCAGAGATTATCGAGCTCTTGACCACGGTCTGGCTCGATTCAGACCAGATTGACCAAGCCTTGGCGTTTTGGAAAGGCGTTCGCGATACCGATCCCACCAACCCCAATGCGCTGCGGCAACTGGGCTCGATTCAGCGAATGGCTGGCAATTACGAAGAGGCAATTCGGTGGGACTATCTTCGCGTTGATGAGGCGAAAGACGACAAGAAGAAAGTACAGATTCTCGTTGGTATCGGGCAATTGCAATACAGCCGCCTGTCCAAGAAAGAGGATAGCAACCTGAAGCTCATCGACGGTGAGCGTCTCGTCGTTGCTGACATTGGCGTGGAGGCACTGCAAAAAGCCATCACAATCAATCCTAAAAATGCCAGCGCTCACAGCTTGCTGGCGACTATTTATCAGTACCGTTCTTTCGCTCACCTCAATGGGTGGGGCAAACTCGTCGATATCTCGTCTCAGCGCTACCATGCTTCTCAGCGAGATAGCTTTTCGAAAAAGGCCAGAGCAAAGTCAAAAGCTGCTGCGGGCGCGAGCGATAAAGCTACAACTGATAAACCTGAGACTGATAAACCTGAGACTGATAAAGCTGCGTCCGAGTCTTCGGATTCTAGTGGCACTTTGCCGCAAAACGAGGCAAAGGAATAGGCATGTTTGACGATTACGTTGGCGCAAAGACTGCCAAAACCTCAGCCTGGACAACATGGCTCGTGTTTACCGCGGCATTTATACACGTCGCGGCGGGCGTCGCTTTGATAGTGAATGGCTGGTGGAGCATTTCTGAGATCGATAGACCGACTCGCTCAAGTGCATCGCTATCCTCTCTGCCTCCGCCTCCTCCCCCACCCAAAGGTGGATCAAGCAAGAAAATCGAAAAGCGCGACACTCCCAAAGTACAAAAGGTCAAGGTCGTTACTCAGATTGACGAGCGCAAAGACAAGCCAAAGGTCGAGGATACCTCGGACGATGACAACAATGACGCAGCAGGGGTTGAGGGTGGTGTCGAGGGCGGTGTTGAAGGCGGTGTGGTTGGTGGTGTTGTCGGCGGAGTCATCGGCGGAACGCTCGGCGGCGTTCTCGGTGGCGACCTGCTCGGTGGCGATCCTCCACCACCACCACCCAAAGAAGAACCTAAGATCGTTCCTCAGGTTACTCTCGAAGCCTCGAGAATCTCCGGTGAAAAGCAAATTCGTCCACCGGGTGATGTTGAGAACAAAATTAACCGCAGCCAGAAGAAGACAATCGGTGTTGTCAAAATGTGTTTGAGTGCATCGGGAAGCGTTAGCAAACTCAATATGCTCAAAAGCACCGGACATCCGAAATACGATGCCAAGCTAAAATCTGAAATGCGGCGATGGAAATATCGTCCTTTTAAGGTCAACGGCAAAGCGGTTCCAGTTTGTACTTCAGTCACTTTCATTTACGTTCCCGCAGGCTAACGTTTCATCACCAATTTTCATCACGACCATCGCAATAGGGCTAGCGCGATTTAGCACTGGCACAGAACACAGCAAAAAGTAGGAAGCAGCACCATGGATTTAAGTTTAGTCGAGGTTTGGCAACACACCCCCGTAATCAATAAGATCATTATGGTCACGATGGTCATCATGTCGATTTGGTCGATATTTGTGATGATTGAACGATTCATGATGTATTTTAAGGCATCTCGTCAGTCCTACAGTTACGTGCTGCAGCTGCGAGATTTTCTCAAGCAAGGTAAAATCAACGAGGCAATTAGTGCTGCAAAGACACACGGCAAGAGCCCTGTGGCTAACGTTGTGGCCTCAGGTCTTGTTGCGTACCGCAAAGGGCTCGATGCGTTGGAGAACAAAGGCCCGCAAGATGTTGGCGATTTCGACATCGTCGATTCAGTCAACCGCGCACTTGAGCGAGTGAAAGAGCGTGAGATTTCTAATCTGCGCAAAGGCCTAGGCGGTCTGGCAACAATCGCTTCAATCGCACCCTTTGTAGGACTGCTCGGAACGGTTATCGGAATTATCGGTGCCTTCGACCTTATGGCTGGCGGTGGCGCATTCGATATTCTCGGACCAGCAATCGCCGAAGCTCTCTACGCTACCGCTCTTGGACTGCTCGTTGCTATTCCTGCTGCGATGGGGTTCAACTACTTCACCGGACGAGTTGAGACGATGGTTGTCGATATGAGCGACGTGTCCTCTGAATTTATCGACTTCGTTCTGCGTGAGGGAAGAAGCTAGCTATGGCTGGTGGCGGCAGACGACAGAAGTACCACAAAAAGCCCGTAGAACTCGATGGAGTTCGAAACGAGATCAACGTTACGCCTCTTGTAGACGTGATGTTGGTGTTGCTCATCATCATGATGGTGATTGGGCCGCTTCTCGCTCGTGGCAAGGATGTGCCTCTTCCCAAAACTAGGAACCACTTGGAGCCCAAGGACAATCACGAGCCCATCGTGGCGATTGACCAGTATGGGAAAATCTTTGTGGACAAGACCGAGGTGCCTGAGGGCCCTGGACAAATCGCCGAGATTCAAGATCTAGTACAGCGAGAGTGGGCGGAGCTAAAGGCCACCAATAAGAAGCTATCTGGTGCTGCAACCGTCGATCGCTCGGGCGAAAATCGGGTTCTTATTAAGGTCTCACCGGAGATTTCATACGGAAAAGTGTACCCAATCATCATGGCTTTGCATGAGATGAATGCAGTGGCTATCGATTTGGGAACCGAGGAGCTCAAAGAGTAATGGGAATATCTGCCGGCGGCTCAAAAGGGGGCCCAAAAAGCGAAATGAACGTCACGCCACTCGTGGATGTGATGCTCGTATTGCTTGTTATCTTCATGGTCACCATGCCCGTGATGATGCGCTCCATTACAATTGAAATCCCTAGAGACCTAGATACGACAGAGGTCTCGATTGTGAAGACCAACATCGTAATTCTTGGTCTAGTTGATGGCACCTTAGAAGTGTCCGATGGACTAAACGAACCAGAGACGGTACAGCGCACTCAGCTTGCGAAGGTGCTGCGCGGACGACTCAAGGATGTCACCTCGGAAAAGACAGTGTTTGTCGATTTTCAGGACGGTGTGCCTTGGGATCAGGTCATTAGCGTAATGGACACAGTAAAAGGCGTCGGCAAAGTTACAAGTGGCGATTCGGTTCGTGAAGTCATCAAAGTGGCTCTCAAGAAGCGAAAAGATCCCGCTGAACTCCAATAAACTTACATTTATTTTTGCGCTCTCACAAAGTGGCCGCTCTTTTACTAGGGGTGGCCATTTTTCCGTTTGAAATCTATAGCTCTATTGCAGTGATTCCTAACCAAGCTGTTGAAATTGAAAGTGATATTCAGGTTGCTACCCGAAGTTCGCAGATTGTAGAGATCGGTGCTCAAGCTGTTAATAGAGGATATTGAGTCCTGCTTTCCTTCCATTGTAGTCAGATGCTACTAGTTGGGGAATGAATCGCGAAGCACAAGGGTTGCCTGTGGTTGTAAGTTCTCTTGACAACCATTCGGCCCCCTTTGTAAAAGGCTCGGCCAGCCAAAGCTACGCGTTGGCTGTAACTAACTCTGCGACACCTAACTAACCACCCGCAGATTCTCCTTGAAAGGAGCAAATGGCAATGTTGAGGACTACCCCTACTAATCGAAAACAATCTCGAAACCAGCGTATTGCTGGATATGGACTTAAGACCGTACTTGCGGGACTTCTCGTTGGCGGCACCATGGCAACTGTGTCCTGTGATGCACCAGCGAGTAAAGAGGATTTGAATCCTGAAGGCCCACCGATGATTCGTCAGGTGATGATCAACGAAGCAAACACCACAGCGAGTGGTGCAGTGCAAAAGCAAGCGGATCAACTCGCCTTTGGTGACCATGCAAGCGACTTGTTCAGGGATGACGATAGAGTTGTCGCAACAGCAACCATTCAGGGAACCCAGGAAATCCGAATTGTTCTAGATGAGCAAATTCGCGGAAACTCTCTCGAAGAGATTTCTTGTGCGGACGGTAGCTTCAGCCGAATCCCGGACGGCACAACACCAGACGATATCGACGATTGTTCTGGGGCAGTCGACTCCTTGCAGAACTGCAAGATCGATTTATGTCTTGGTGCAGATGGCAAGCCAGTAGGTGTAGAGTTGGTAGAAATCCAAGGTGGTGGCGCGGATCGCTTTGTACTGCGAATGATCGACTACAACCCGGATCCGAATATTGTAGAGCTTGGTGTTCAGGTGATTTGTGGTGGTAGCCCAGTTCCAATGGATCAGACCCTGAGCTACTGGAGTCCATCGGGAAACCAAACAATTTCTTCCAACCCAGCTCTTGCGAAGAAGAGCCTTGGGCCGGTCGTCGTACTTAAGACCCTTAGCGGTACTGGTATGCCAGCCAACTTAGACTGCACGGTTCAATTCCACCCGGACGTGGTTGATCATGACGGCAATCAGGTTTGCGCATCGACTGGTGGGCTTGTTGCCAATGATTGTACACCGGGTGACACGAGCAAGATTTCGTTTGGAACCCAAGCCATTACTATCGACGATTTGTTTATCGCAGATGGCGCTACCAACGTAGGGCTTGGCGAATCGTCACTTTTCGCAGCGTTCTTCAACGCAAACATGGACGGAACTACAGCAGGCGCTGTAACTCTGACTGCTGGTGGAACACCAGTAACCATGATGACGGAAGTGCAAGACGACGACAAGACGGGGCTTCTATTGAGCCTACCTGCTGATTTTGAGCCAGAGACAGAATACGTTCTTACCATTGGAACCGGATTTCACGATCAGTTTGGCCGCGGACTTACTCAGGATGTTGTCGTTACGTGGACAACCGCAGCAGCTCCCATAGTCGTACCTCTCGATGCAACAGTTACCGACGCTGGGCTTCCAGACGCCTAGAAAGCACTTCAGAATATCATGTTGAAAAAAATTCTATTGCTCGCATGTGCAGGGTTCGCCGTTCCGGCAGCCAGCACGCAAATAGCTTCCGCACAAGACTCGACCTCGGGTGCGATCTCCGGAACAGTTACCGATAAGGCGACCGGCGAAAAACTCGCACGCGTCACTATTGTCGTAACTTCAGTGCAACGAAAGAACGACTACACCGCGATTTCAGACGGTGGTGGTCGCTTCAAAATTTCGTCCCTGCCGCCTGGTGACTACTCTGTAGTCTTCATCTTTGCAGAAGCAAAGAGTCGCATGCCAAGCGTCCGAGTGAGCATTGGTCGCTCCTCTCAACTCTATCCCAAAATCGATCTGACAAACATCGGCGAGACGGTGATCATCAAAGGTCGTCCGAACATCGATACAACGAAGACCACTCAGGGTATTGTTATCGACAGGACCTTCATTGAGAACTTGCCTGTTCCCGGACGTACGTTTGAAAGTACTCTGGCAGTAGCAGCTGGCGCACAAAACGATGGTGTCGGTGTTTCTTTCTCGGGTTCTTCTTCTCTCGAAAACCAGTACGTCGTCGACGGTGTGAACACAACAGGTCTCGGCTACGGTACCGTTGGCTCTCCCGTCATCAACGAATTTGTCGAAGAAACAGAGGTTATCACTGGCGGTTACATGGCTGAGCACGGTCGCTCAACCGGTGGCGTAGTCAATGTTGTAACCCGAAGTGGTACTAACGATTTTCACGGTACTGTTTTCTCTCAGTTCACAAACTCACTCTTGCAAAAGCGTAACGCGCGAACTCCGATCCAATCGTGGATCGACGTCGAGAACAACCTTGCGTACGACTTGAGTGTTGGTGCCACCCTTGGTGGACCAATCATTAAAGATAAACTCTGGTTCTTTGTTGGTATCGCACCTCGCTTTATCTCCAACGAAACTGACCGAATTACCAAGAGACAAACGGATTGCCGTGAGCGCAATGAGCAGGGGAACCTCTCTGAATGTAGTCCGGGAACCGACGCCGGACAGTTTTCGGACGGTATTCCTGACGAAGATGACAATGGTTTCATCATCTATGAAGAGCTGGACCGAAAAGTCTTCAACACACAAGCAACTGAATATCAGTTTGTTACAAAGGTCAACTACTCGCCGAACCCAGAACATGCCGGACAAGTTACCTTTTCAGGTACGCCCTTCTTTCGAGAGAGCGCTGGAGTTACCGGTGAAGCACAAGCGGTGAGCCGGGATACACAGGTTCTGGCTACGGACGTCAGTGCCAAATGGACATCAAAGTTCAATGACGCAAAGACTACTGTTGAGGGAATACTCGGTGTTCATCGCAGTACCTTTACATCCGGGTCGATCGACCCTCGGGCCGATGAAGTAGCCAATCAGCGATTGCTATTTGGTAACTTTGGTCTGTGGGCACAGGGCACAAACACATTCACTGGTGCTCCTCGCGAATCAGCAAAGACAATTGCTGGTTGTGTTGACACTGGCGACGTTGCACTCGATCCGTATCAGTTGATTGACAACTGTCCAGATACAGGTATCGGCTACAGCATCGGTGGTACTGGCTTTCTCCGAGACGAGGAAGAACAGCGATTGAGTGTGAAATTGACGGTTACACAGCGAGTGCAAGCCGCTGGTGACCATGAATTCAAGGTCGGCGTTGACGCAGAGGATAACTTCCTCAACAGAAAGCGTTTGCTCTCGGGTGATGCTCGGATTACGACCTTTCAAGATCGAGATTCGGTTGAGATTTTCCGTTACGTATCTCTTCAACCCGAAGGTGATATGTCTGGAAACTACCCGGACATGTGTCCGAATCCTGACCCTATGAACCCGGACCCGATCTCTTGTGACTTCACTCCTCAAGGAGATGTCCGGGGACGTACAGTCAACTTCGCAGTCTTCGGACAGGACAGTTGGCAAATTCTTCCCAACCTGACGGTAAACGCAGGTCTTCGTTACGAAGAGCAACGCTTGCGAAACGCTGAGCACTTGATAGGTACTCGTGCTCAGGGAACCGGACAGCTTCTCGGTACAAACGCGATGGTACTGGACAACATGTTCGCACCACGTTTGGGAATCATCTACGATTGGACCAAAGAGGGACGTTCGAAGGTATACGGTAGTTGGGGACGCTATTTCGAATCCGTACCGCTGAACATCAACGATCGTTCCTTCGGAGCCGAGAGCAATTTAACTAGTCGAATTGATACCTCCGATGGCGCTTGCGGTCTTCCAGACGACAACACGGGCGGCATCAACGGAATCAACTGTCTAGGAGTGGATATTCCAGGTGCAGTTGAATTCCTAAATGGTTCTGGTGTTCTGGTTGCTTCAGGACTTCAAGCACAGTATCTCGATGAGACCATCTTCGGTATGGAATACGAGATTATGGAAGACCTGAAAATCGGTTTTGCGTACAAGAATCGTACTCTTGGACGAGTTCTCGAGGATGTTTCTACCGACAACGCTGTTACTTACATTATCGCGAATCCAGGTGACTGGTCTGCGGAAGAAGAGAAGAAGCTAGAAGCGAAGATCGAACGCGAAACTGACCTTACCGAGAAAGAGCGTCTTCGTGGCAACCTGGCTCAGTTCAAAGGAATTCGTCAATTCGATAAGCCACGTCGTGACTACAACGCACTTGAAGTTACCGCTTCGAAGCGTTTCTCTCGTAAGTTCTTTGTGCAATCGAGCTACACCTATTCTCGGACAGAAGGCAACTACCAAGGACTCTTCTCCAGCAC
>JAESTW010000895.1 GCA_016763395.1 Kofleriaceae bacterium | reverse complement strand
CCCATCGCGGTTAAAGTGCAGCCAGGAGGCAGTTTCGCTGTAGTACTCTCTCATTTCTCGCCATATGCCGCCGTCATCGACATCGTGGAGAAGAAACTCGTCGGCACCATCGAAGTTGGGTACTACGCTGAAGATTTGGTTTTTAGTGCGGATGGCTCCAGCATGTTCGTGGCCAATCGAGCGCAAGACAGCGTGCAGAAATGGGATGTCCGAAGTGTGGCAGGCAGTCTTGTGGGTACACTCGTTAGCGAAACCGCTGCTGGTGCAAACCCCGGTGCTCTAACCCTGAGCTCTGACGGGGCAAAACTCTATGTTGCAGACCATGGCAATCTCGGGGTGCGCGTTTACAGTACAGCCTCTTTCTCAGAAATAACCCTAGTCCCCTTTAACGCCCAAGTCTTGGGGCTTGCGACGATGGGCAAGTGGATTATCGCAACGACGATGAACGACACCAACGGTCTTCCTTGTGAAGACGATGGCGACTACGTGGGAAGCCAAGGTGATGGTATCATGCCAATTGTCACCGACCGTACATGCGGCCGAGGCTTCTCTGATATCCAGAATGAGATCGCATTCATTGATTCATCCTCGGACACCATCGCGATTCGCTATACCTCGGACACTGCAGAGAGTTCCGAAGCGGATCGCGAAGGCGACTACGACCAGCAGCTCATGCGAGTAGAGGGAGCCCTCCCTTTTGGCATTGCGGCTGTGGGAGAGAAGCGGGCATTCATCACCATGGGCGCGAGCGATGAAGTTGTAGAGATAGCGATTGACGACCAATCCCCGCCTGGCATGACAACGGTGAAGCATTGGCGAACAGGATTTGCACCGCGCGGAATCGTTGCGAGTTCAGACGGCACAACTGTGTTCACCGCGAATATGCTTGGTGAGAGTGTCTCGGTTATCAATACAGCTGAGGATGGCAATAGGGAGAGCATCGTCGGCAATAACAGCCCAGCATTTCCCGCCACCAGTGCCGAAATCGGTGAGATGTACTTTCACTCGTCCAAGTTCTCGTCGGACGGAGATCAGAGTTGTACCCACTGCCACTTCAATAGCGAGAGTGACAACAAGGGCTGGGGCGTTGAAGTGGTGCGAGCCTTCGGACGACGCTCTACGATGATGGTGCGCAACCTGGCCATGACCCAACCGCTGCTTATCGAAGGGGTCTTCGACGAGAACGACTTTAGTCTCGAAATGGCAGGAATGGCATTCCGGCCAGACTTTCACGACTCTTCCTTTGTTCTTCAGGTGCAACGTCGTGAGCAGTTCTTTGTAGACAATACCAGTGAACTTATTGGCCGAGAAATCGGCTACGAGGCCATGATCAATCATGTGGCATCGTATCTGATGGACGAATCTCGACTCTTGCCGAGCCCCTTTCCCAAGGACTCACCAGAGGCGGAGCGTGGACGGGCGATCTTCTTCCGTCCGGACGTAGGCTGCGCCGCCTGTCATCCAGAGCCAAGTTTCGCCAGTGAGGAACTCTTTTCAGGTATCACCACCCTTGGCCGCTACGACTTGCCAAGACGAGATCTCGATCCAGATACTTCGGTGAAGTTCATTGAAAACGCAAAGGATGGCTTCTTCAACTCGAATTCGCTTCGTGGTCTATGGGACCGCAAAGGTTCCTTCTTTCATGATGGCCGGGCTCGCACCGTACGCGAGACAATCCTTACACCACAACATAGTTGTCTAAAGCCGGGCGAGTTGGCCTTTAACGAATTCAACGGCCAAGTTGATACCAACGGAGGAATTTCGCACCTAACCTGCATGCAAATAGACGAGTTGGTCACCTTCCTGATGACTATCGATTAACCTTGCCGACGAGTCTGATGTCTGAGAACGCGTCTGTTCTGTCCGAGTTGCGGAACTCGGTTTTCATCAATTGGAATGCGTATCTCCACACAGGTACCCTCGCCTACTTCGCTACTCACGGTAAGCTCACCGTTGTATGAGGACACTGTTTCTGAACACAGTGCTAGGCCGAGCCCTGTGCCCTTACCTGCCTTCTTCGTACTAAAGAATGGGTCGAGGGCTTGCTTCAACACGAGTTCGGACATACCGCAACCCGTGTCGCAAAAGCGAACACAGACATCGCCGTCTTCTTCCTTTGCTTCAACTCGAATACTGTTTTTCTCACGGTTGCCAGGTTCAATGGCCTGTGCTGCATTAACAAGGAGGTTAACGAAAAGTTGTCCGATTCGAGATTCGTCTAGCCAAAGTGGTGCGATCTCATCTAAAGACAATACTAGGTCTGCACGGTGATCAATTTCATTGCGAACAAATCGCAGAGACATCTCGATTGCTTCGTTGAGTTTTACTGCGCTCTTTCCTCGATGATGAACCTGTGTAAACCCGAGCAATTGCTCCGTCACCGTCTGAATTCGGTTGATCCCAATCAAAGCGTCGGCAATCATCTCCCGCCACTCACTAAATTTGGATAGCTCTACCGATGTTTGTTGGTCAAACAGATCGTCCGTCAACTCCTCAAGGAACTCTAGGTTGTGCTTGACCACGGTAGCCGGATTGTTGATTTCATGAGCAACTCCCGCCGCCACACGTCCGACCACTGCGAGCCGAGTACCATGCGCGACTTTCATTTTGGCTGCTTCTAGCTGCTGCTGGCGTTCCACTTCTTCACTAACATCACGCAGCACTGTCAAAAAACAAGTTTGTCCGTGTGTGGAGAACGTCCGGTAACGAGTACACGCCCAAAACTCACTTCCGTCGTTTCTGCGCATGCGCAGCTTTGCATGTCCAGCTTGGCCGGTTTCGCTGAGTGTTTTTAGAACATCTTGAACCGCTTGTTGCTCCGACTCAGGGCTTAGCATTCGCACGCTCTTGTGACGCATCTCGGCTTGCGAGTATCCAAAGTTGTCTATCGCAGACTGATTGGCACTGAGGATTTGACCGCTTTCACAGTCGGACACAAGCAGACCGTCTTCGGCCGCATTGACGAGGCTTCTAAATCGCTCTTCAGACTTAAGTAGCTGCAGAAGAGCCCCACGACCGCCATCGTCGCTGTTTACATCTACCCCCTCTACTAGCAAGCTCTGCTTCAAGGAACACATTTTTACGATTTTTCCCTGGTGGTCTAGTACAGGGATGATCGTCGCCAGGATGTAGTCATCCTCTCCATTTTTCCGTCCGGCCAGCATCTCACCGCGCCAGACTTCTCCCCGTCTGCAAGTTGCTTCCATGCCTTCAAAGAGCTTGGCATCGTGTCCGGAGCTACGCATGAGCCCCGCGGGCGTTTTTCCGATTGCCTCATCCGCAGAATACCCGGTCCTACGCTCAAATGCTGGATTGACATACTCGATAGATATGTCCATCGAGGTTATCTCCACCGACTCGGACATGTGGGCCATCACCGCGAGCTTGGCCAGTCTATCATTCCGTGCCGCATGGCTCCGTTGCCACTGGTTTGAGACTTCCCGGAGCAAATGGCCAATCGTGTTCGGGTTTAT
>JAESTW010000894.1 GCA_016763395.1 Kofleriaceae bacterium | reverse complement strand
TCAGGTGGAGCTCACCCATGTCCACCTGCGCCAGTCGTGCTAGCAGTCCGTGGTGGAAGTGCTCCACGACTGAAAGCGAGTGATTTTGAGTCAGGTCAAGGCGCCTAACTGTAGCAATACCTTGCGTATTGCGAAGTTTTGCAACGCAGAGATGGCGGAAAAGCGCCGGTTTCGGCGGGGTCCGACTGTCACCACGGGCTGCTAGCCAAAGGTCATGATAGGCCGCACTTCGAGCTTGCCGTAGTTCACCACCGGACACTTGGCGCCCCACGCTAAGGCTTCGTCGAGATCTTTACACTCAATCAGGTAGTAGCCACCAAGCTGCTCGCTAGTCTCTGCGAAAGGACCGTCGGTAAATACTGGCTCTGAATTTCCCAGCGCAGTGATAGTTGTGGCCGTAGCCGTTGGCGCCAACGCGTCACCGCCTAAATAGACTCCCGCGCTCTTGAGGTTCTCGGAGTACTGCATCCAAGGCTGCATCCATTTTTGCATCTCTGCTGGATCTTCTGGGGGCTTGGGGGATTCAGACTCATTGGCGTAGATTAGAAGTAGGTATTGCATACGTTTTGTTTCCTAAATTGTAGTTCTTATTGAGGGTTCACTGGCCTGACGAAGATGAGAGCGAGGAATCGACAGCCGAGGGAGTTTTTTCTACTTTTTTTGAAGAATCATGTAATTCGGCCAAGCGACGCTCAATAAAGCGTCGTTCAGAGAGGTTCGACAGTAGCGACAAAGCCGTCTGATACGCCTCGCGCGATTCGCTGACTCGGCCGAGCCGGCGAAGAATGTCGCCTCGAGCCGCGGGCAAGAGATGATACGTTGACAATGTTCCGGCCCTTTGCAGATCATCGAGACGCCTCAGTCCTTCCTCGAGCTTGCCGCTCATTGCCACGGACACGGCCGCGTTGAGAGCAACGACCGGATTCCCGCCAGAGCGACCAAGAAGAACTCCGTAAAGGGCTGCAATTTGCGGCCAGTCAGTATCAGCCGCCCGCTGCGCCCGAGCGTGCAAGGCCGAAATCGCTGCTTCCACCGCGTAAGAGCTCAGTGGTTTGGCGACCAAGCAACGCTCCACCATAGGCAAGGCCTCGTCAATGAGCTTGCGATCCCACAGGCCTCGATTCTGCTCTTCGAGAGTAATCAAATCGCCGGCGTCATCGGTTCGTGCAGGGCTCCTTGAGTGGTGGAGTAGCATGAGAGCGAGAAGTGCCTCCGGCCCCGACTCATCGGCCAGAAGTTTTCTTAGGTGGCGAGCGAGTCGGATACTCTCTTCGCATAGTTCCTGCCGAATCAACGAGTCTCCCGTCGTGGCGCTATAACCCTCACTGAAAACCAGGTAGACAGTTTTCAGTACAGTAGCCAGTCGGCTTGGAAGCTCTTCGAGAGAAGGCACAACATAGGGAATGTTCGCAATGTCGATTTTTCGTTTGGCGCGAACCACACGCTGCTGTAGAGTGGTGGGTTGCATAAGCAGCGATCGCGCAGCTTCCTCTGTCGTAAAACCACAGACCGTTCGCAAGGTGAGCGCAATTTGTGCAGCTGGCGCCAGACTTGGGTGGCAACACGTAAAGAGGAGACGAAGCTCGTCATCTGGTAACTCGCAGCCGTTCCAAGGCATCTCAAAGGCTTCAAGCTCCCCGTCTGCCAACTGCTTGGCTTTGTCCGACCAGCTGGCGTTTCGCCGATAGAGATCAATGGCCTTGTTCTTCGCGACCCGGCGCAGCCACGCAACCGGCTCCCGCGGCAAACCCTTTGTCTCCCAGCTCGCCAACGCCTCGGCAAAGGCATCTTGGACGACATCCTCTGCCCTCTCAAAGCTGCCCATGATTCGAATGAGCGGCGCGACCAGGGCCGAGTACTGGGACCGATACAACTGCGCAAGTGTCCCTTTAATTGAGTCGCCCATAGCAGGGGCGAGTCTACGACAGTCCTGGGGGATTGGCTAAGAAGGTCGACAAAGAGCCTCCCACACCGGCCAAGAACTCGGACAGCCGGGGCTCAGATCTCCGTGCCATGGCATAAAAGCGTGGTGACGCAACTAAATTCTCAATTACCCTGGGTACCGGCCGACTTCCCCGTGGAGCCCAATGCATGTGAGGACACTATTGTCCCGTGGTTGAAGGCGATAGAGGAAGCAGATACCAGTATGAATACAAATGAAGCGTGTGAGATTCGAAAGAGAGCAAGGGGGCCGAGATGGCTTTTGCCCTTGTTGCCTCTGCTACTTATTTTGCTTATGTCCGCAACGGCGGAGGCAAGTCATTTTCGGCATGGCAACATTGACTGGCGAATCCCAGATCCTGCCGGCGCTCCTCTGACGGTAGAATTCACTGTCCGCAGCACTTGGCGGGCTGGTAGTCTCGATAGCGTATCCGTTCAATTTGGAGATGGATTCGCAAGCTCCACCGCTGCAACAGTCATCGGCTCTGGCGTCGATGCATCCGGCGGTGCGTACACCACAACGGAGTTTGTGGAGGTGCATACCTATGCCGCAGCTGGCAACTACTCGGCATTCTTCGCCAGTTGCTGCCGAGTCGCGGGTCTTCAGGGAGGTACTGCTAGCGGCAGTTTCCGTGTCGAATCCACAGTGTCTTTAATAGCCGATGGCAGTAACTCTGGACCTCCAAACATGGGCGTCCTACCGATTCAACAACTCCAGGTAGCCGGGATACGCCAAATCGCTTTTCCTATTGCTGATCCTGATGGCGATGCCGTGACCTGTCGCTTCTCTACCGATACAGAAGCTGGATTGCCGGCAGGAACTGCTGTTCCGACTGTAGCTGCCACCGGAGTCCAACCCGTGGTGATCCAAGACGGAAGCGGCGGAAACTTGTGCGTAATTCAGTGGGATACCACCGGTGCAGTGATTGGGAACTTGCATGTAATGCACATTGTTCTCGAATCCACCAACAGCGGAATCGTAAGCAAGACTGCCAATGATTTTCTAGTGGAGATGGTTCTTCCGCCGCCTCCAGTATGTACGGGTGGTGGAGTGTATCAACTCACAGCTGGCGTTCCTTTTTCAGTTGGCACAACAACGACTTCGGCCACCAGTACAACTCTTAGTGTCACCGGTGCTCCAGCGGGCTCGACATTGAACCCAGTTGTCGGCACCGTCCAGGCCAGCCCTGCCAGCGCAACATTTAGCTGGACGCCTGGTCCTGGTGATGACGGT
>JAESTW010000893.1 GCA_016763395.1 Kofleriaceae bacterium | reverse complement strand
TCGTTTCTGAATCACTTCGGACAGTCTTCCCCCTCCGACAAGAGGGACTTCTATGCTGGTGATGCATTGCTGCTGTGGGCCCATCTCTACACTGAATCGCCCAACGAGACACTTTTGCGGCGCTTTATGAGGAGTTTCCACTACTACAAAAACTGGCATTTGGCGACAGAAGCTATCAAGTACGAAGACGATGAAGTCGATGGAGGGCCACCACGACCAAGCTCAAGACCGATCCCAAACAGACGGCAGCCCGTCTTTATCCCCAGACATAGCCAAGCCTACGCGCTCCTGTGGAAGAGCACCAAAGACGCACAGCTTCTCGATTTCGTCTTTGCAATGAACGATTGGCTGGTCGAGGTCCAAGAATGGCCGGAGGAGACTGTCGAAATCTCGGACACATCCGGACGTTTTTATGCCAAAGAACGGGGATTTGGCGCACCGAGTTCGGCGTCCACCGGACAGTACATAGAGGCGCTGGTAGCAGGATATGAATTGGCTCTAGCAAGCTTTGACGGACAGCGAAAAGGAATGTACGCCCAGTCGATTCGCCGTGGCCTGCGATATTTAATGCAGTTGCAGTACATCGATAAGGTTGACATGTTTTATGCCCTAAACCCGGCTCGCACCATGGGCGGTTTACGAACAGCGGTCTATGACAATCAAATCCGCTGTGACAACGTGCAACACGCGCTTATGGCGACCTTGAAAATCCTGGGAACAGAAATCGTTTCGCCCTAGATCTCAAAAAAAAGGGTTCTTCTGAGGATTTTGTGGGGGAGATGTTCTTAGGTTTGGGCAACTACTCAAGCTAGTCCGATGCCGTTTCGAGTCAACATTCTTTGTTCGGGGTGTTGCACACTGGCTAAGTCGACTTATGTTCCTCGTCGATGACGAAGGTTGACGATGCACAGAGTTGGCCTGCTGCGCTCGTTGTGCCTGTTCTGCTTGCCATTGCCCTTCTTATCGTCGCGGCAGTCAGCCCCAATTCCACGCATCTGCTGAGCCTAGTACGCGATGCCATTGAGTCGACTTTCGGCTGGATCTATTTGGGCGGCGCGACTGTGTTCTTAGTGGTTACACTGCTATTGGCCTTTAGCTCGTTTGGAAAGCGCAAGCTCGGCCCTACAGATGCAACGCCCAAGCATTCCCGATTCACATGGTTTGCGATGCTCCTGAGTGCTGGTACCGGCGTTCAATTCGTCTATGCGTCGGTGTCCGAACCGCTGCTTCAGGTTGCGGCGCCACCCTTCGGTCGCGAGGGCCCTGGGGACGCGTTTTTAAACGCTATGAACCTCTCCCTCTTTCATTGGGGGTTGCATCCATGGGCCGTATTCGCCCTCGTTGCGGTATCTCTCGGCACCTTCGCACATCGGCGCAGTTTGCCTCTGAAACTGAGTTCGGCATTCTATCCTGTATTGGGTGAGCGCATCCACGGGCCTTGGGGCCATGTCATTGATGCATGCGCTTTGCTCGCTACAATTCTGGTCGGTATCTCGGGACTCGTGGTGGCAGCCGGTTCCTTGGAAGTTGGCATGTATCGACTGTGGCAGGTCCCTACGGGCCTCCTGATTAAACTCTTATGCGTCTTGGGCATGGCAAGCGCTGCGATTTTGTCCGTCGCTTTGGGGCTCCAAAGCGGCATTCGCCCTTTTAGTCAGCTCACTCTAATCGCGGCTGGCACCATGCTGCTCTTTGTCCTGACACTCGGACAAGCTACGCTCGTCTCAAGCTTCTTTGATGATATTTGGGTCTATATCAGCTACTTGCCGGCCAATTCCAAGGAACTCGGCATCGACGCCAACAGAACCGAGTTGCGATGGCTACAGACTTGGACCATTCCCTATTGGGCCTGGACGATTGCGTGCGCTCCTTCGGTCGGACTATTTATTGCGAAAATTTCTTATGGCCGAACAATCAGAGAAGTCGTTATCGCAGTCGTCATTTGCCCAACCATTCTGAGCAGTCTTTGGATAACGGCGTTTGCAAACTCTGCATTCTACGAGCAGCGGATTGGCAAGGGCATGTTAGAATTCGCCGCATCCCGGGACATTTGCGCCGCCGTTTTTGAGCTGATGGGTACATTTCCGTGGCCTGCCGTAGGAGTTTTTCTGTCTGTATTGTGCATGGTCCTCTTTGCGATTACTTCAGTCAGCTCGGCTTCCTTTACCCTCGTAAATCTTAGTGTCAAGGAGGCCGGGGCCCGTCAGCGGGCAGCAGCGGTTGCTGCTCTCGGGTTTGGGGCCGCGTTCACCCTTGTGATTGGAGGAGCAGCGATTCTCTCTAACGCTGCGTTGGTGATGGCACTGCCAATTTGTATCTTGCTTCTCGTGATGTGCGTGAGTCTAGTGCTTGAACTACGAACAACGAAGCAGTAGCGACTGGCTCGGCGAACACCGAGATGCCGACAGTCTTGTCGCCGGCGTGGCTAATCTGGCCGCTTGTACAGACATCAAGAGTACTTGCGGTCACCAGACTGTGTTCTGCCGATCGAGACACAGACTCGGCCAGGTAGTTGACATTAGTGACCCACCGATTTGTCTGACGAGCCCAAAAAATATTCTGCCCCTCAGCTACCATGAGCTAAAGAGCACGACACCGCGATTTTGCACATCGGGAACCAGCATAAATCGGCTCTGCTTGGTATCCCGAAACTCGTCTCGATCACGTTGATATCGCATCTGCTGGTACGTATAGAATGTGATTGCGCTCGCTGCACCGACAAAGGAGCCCGCAAGAACATCACTTAGATGATGACGATTGTCGTCCAAGCGAGAGAGCGGTACACCGACCAGAACCGTTGCTAGACCGATTGCTCCCAACGCGCCGTAGACGCGTGCTTGCGTTGGCGGAAGGCGTGGCAAAATATTTAGTCCGAGATACAGGCCCAAATAGACAGAACTCGTGGCGGCGACAGAAGCATGCCCCGAGAAAAAGGAACGACGAGAATCAGTATCTTCCAAATCGCCAGAGAAAGTCGGCCTGTGCCGGCCAACAACGTTTTTGGCAATTTCAGTGATCGCTAAGGTGGTCATTGTCGCTTGCGCATAGCCTTTTAGGTGGTACCAGCGCGACGGCCCAGGGATTGCGGCAATGAGTCCGGCGCCAGATAGTGCGAAGCCCGCCATCGCAATTTCGGGAATCGTGTCCGAACTAATACTCGCGCCACCTTCGCTGGCCGCAAAAAACCTCGGGGTTTCTGGTGGCTCGATAAAAAGCCTTACTCCCAAGGTAAACAAGGCGCTACCATAGACAAAAGGCAAAGCACCGCCATCCCAGAGGTAGTCCATAGACAGCTTGGGTGAGAACTCCTCATCCTCGTTTGGGGCCCCAGCGGCGGATACTGGAGAAATGCCAAGTACACCAAGTGTCAAAATCAAGACCACAAGTAAGCGAGCCATGGCTTGGATTCTAGCCCTATTCGATCCCAGGAACTCAGAGACGAACTTGTCAAATTGCGGCAAGTTCCGCTCTTTCAACGCGATTTCTAGCCCTATTGAGGCGACATGCAAGCTTCCTGGGAAAAGGCAATCGATCTGGAATCGTCTTTTCCGACCGCCTTTCCGACAACGAATCCGACATTTCGCCTTTCCTTAGTCCTACTTGCGCGCTAAATACCCTGC
>JAESTW010000892.1 GCA_016763395.1 Kofleriaceae bacterium | reverse complement strand
GCATGATCATCGCCAATGATCCGACTATAAAAGGCGGAGCCATCAGCGAATACGGAGTTGTCAAAAGCGCACGGCTCTCGGAAATATCCCTAGAGAACCGACTTCCGACTATCCATCTGAGTGAGTCCGCCGGAGCAGACTTACCGAACCAGAGCCGTATTTTCGTCCCTGGTGGCGCAGCCTTTCGCAACATTACACGCAATTCCAAAGCAGGCATCCCAACAATATGCTTGGTCTTTGGCAGCTCTACCGCAGGCGGTGCCTATATCCCGGGCATGAGCGACTATGTTGTGATGGTAAAGCAGCAGGCAGAGGTTTACCTGGCAGGACCACCACTTGTGAAAATGGCCACTGGTGAAGAGAGCAGCGCAGAAGAGCTCGGAGGAGCGCAAATGCATGCGGAGCGTTCTGGGGTGGCCGACTACCTAGCTGACTCAGAACTCCACGCAATTGAACTCGGACGCGAAATTGTCGCCCACCTCGATTGGCGCAAAAACACGCCGAGCCCAACACGTGAGGTCCACGAGCCTTGCTACGACCAAGAAGAACTCTTAGGAATCGCGTGTGCGGACCTCAAGATTCCTTTTGACTCTCGAGAAGTTATCGCCCGCATTGTCGATGGCTCGCGATTCTCTGAGTTCAAGCCACTCTATGGTGCGACCTTGGTAACAGGCTGGGCTCACATCCACGGATTTCCCGTCGGCATTCTGGCCAACAACGGAATACTCTTCAGTGAGTCCGCCAACAAGGGAGCTCAGTTTATTCAACTCTGCAACCAGCGAAATATTCCCTTGGTCTTTCTGCAAAACCTAAACGGCTTCATGGTTGGAAAAGAATATGAAGAGTCCGGGATCATCAAAAACGGTGCGAAGCTAATCAACGCCGTTGCCAACTCTACGGTGCCAGCAATCACTATAATGACCGGCGCAAGCTATGGCGCGGGAAACTACGCGATGAGTGGGAGAGCCTACAATCCCCGTTTTCTCTTCACTTGGCCCAACCACCGAATTGCGGTCATGGGCGGCAAGCAACTCGGCGGCGTTATGGAAATCATTCAACGGCAGTCTGCTGCCAAGAAAGGGGTAGCCCCGGACGAGGCCCGGATCGCGATGGGGAAAGCCATGATTGAGCAGGCAATCGAAAAGGAGAGCAGTCCTTTTTACGCCAGTGCTCGGCTCTGGGATGACGGAATCATTGATCCCCGAGATACCCGCAGCATTATCGCAATCTCACTTTCCGCGACCTATGGCGCCTCTGTTGAGGGTACCAATGCCTGGGGAGTAGTGAGGCATTGAGCGCTGTGAAGGTCTTCAAAAAAATACTGATCGCAAATCGTGGCGAGATCGCGATTCGAATCATGGACGCGTGCCGCAGTCTGGGCATTGCAAGTGTGGCCATCTACTCCTTATCCGATAAAGATGCACGTCACGCGATAGAGGCCGACGAAGCCATTCTCCTTGGCTCGGACGAGGGCGAGCTATCCTACCTGAGTATTGACAGAATCGTTGAAATCGCCCGCGACTCCGGCGTTGATGCGATTCACCCGGGCTATGGCTTTTTGTCCGAGAATCCGGCCTTCGCCCAAGCCTGCACGGATGCCGGCATCGCTTTTATCGGACCAACGCCGGAGGCCATTTCGGCCTTGGCTGATAAGTCAGTTGCCAAAGTGATGGTTGGCAAGCTCGGCATCCCGACAATACCCAGTTTTGACATCGACAAACCGGACACGATTCAATACCCAGTGCTACTAAAGGCGAGCGCTGGCGGAGGCGGCAAAGGCATGCAAGTAGTTCATGCAGCGTCCGAACTAGAAGAAGCGCTCGCCTCAACCAAGCGGATTGCAGCCAACGCCTTCGGTGACGATGGGGTACTGATTGAACAGTATATTGACAGCCCTAGACATATCGAGGTTCAGATTCTAGGCGATCAACATGGCACGCTCATACACCTCTTTGAGCGAGAGTGCTCGATTCAACGGCGCCACCAAAAAATCGTCGAAGAATCTCCCGCCCCAGGGATTTCGACAGACTTGCGCAAGGCATTGACAGGCGCCGCACTCACCATCGGAAAATCACTTGGCTACCAAAGTGCCGGGACTGTAGAATTCATCGTAGCCCCAAACGGCGACTTCTTCTTTTTGGAGGTCAACACCCGCCTACAGGTTGAGCACACGGTCACTGAGTACGTCACAGGTATCGACATTGTCCGGGAACAAATCCGAATTGCTCAGGGACTAAAGCTGGGATTTTGCCAAAGCGAGGTATTGTTGAGTGGCTCCTCACTGCAGTGTCGGGTGTACGCCGAAGACTGCTCGGACGACTTCATGCCTCGCAGTGGAAGGCTTCTGCAATGGGACTATCAAGCGCAAGACGGCTTGCGAGTAGACTCTGGTGTCGAAAGCGGCTCAGAGGTCAGCATGCACTACGACCCACTATTGGCGAAGTTTGTTAGCCACGCGCCAACCCGAGACGAGGCAATTGCCAAAATGAGCGCTGGACTGAGGTCCCTCAAGGCGCTGGGAGTAACAACGAATCGCAGATTTTTACTGGGAATTCTCGAGCACCCTATCTTTTTGTCCGGGAAAGCCAGCACCTCTTTTGTCAGCAGCTATGGTGACTCTATCGTTGCCGAGGGTTGCCCCGCACCACTACATGACGCGGCCCTCATTGCACTAACCTACTGGCAATTCCGCAATCGTGGGCAAGCGAGCAGCCCCTTGCCTTCGCTTGTCCGCAGCTTCCGAAATAGCCGTTGGCGGGAAGAGCGAGTAGGCTTTGTGTCCGAAGAGAGCGAGACTTGGGTAGGCTACCTTCCCAACCATGATGGTTCGCTGCAAATACGCGTAGGTGTGCCAGCGGCCGGGCTACAGGCAACTCAAGAGTGTGACATCCCCTATCTCCGAGTCGAGTTGGCTAGAGACTCATCGGACAGTATATGCCTTCGCATAGGCGACAACCTTCGCCATTTCGCAATCGCAACAGATAACACAAAGTTCTTCGTCCAAGTCAACGGGTACCTCTTCGAGTGGCAACAAATCCCGCGACTGCCTGTTGCCCAAAAAGAACAAGCGCTGGGCGCAGCCCGCTCTCCTATGCCTGCCAAAGTTGTCCGGATTGTTGTTGAGAAAGGCCAAGAGGTAAAAGCCGGCGAAGTCCTCTTGGTGTTGGAGGCGATGAAAATGGAACATCGTATCGTGGCCCAGGAAGACGGCGTCGTAGAATCCCTACGCTGTCAATTGGGCGATCAAGTTGCTAGCGGCGATCTATTGGTAGTTGTGTCGCCGAGCTAGTACCATTGGCCACACGAGTGAAACAGCGATAGCCCCTAACTAATGACAAAGCGCCAGCAAAACACCTACGAAGTAAGTCTTCGCGAGGAGGATGTCATTTCAGAGATAACACGAGAATACTAATACGGTGGCTCGCCGTTAAAATTTCCGCCTGGCGAATAGTTACACACAACAAAATTCGATGTGGCAATGTTCGGACAATTGGCAACTGCGCATCCAAGTTTCAGGCTTTTGGCCCAAACCACTTGGGTATAGTGACCGCAGACCTTTCCTACTGCACAGCTATTGTTGGCGTAGTTGTAGTCAGCCTCCTCTGAGGCCCAGGACTCAACAACTGCCGCTCCGGACGAAACGAAACTTGCGCCGTAAATGTTCTCCCCCACGTACCCCGGATAATCGTCACTCCGTCCGGCATTGTGTCCCCACTCACAATTGTCCGCCCATGCCTGGGCAATTGCCGCAACCTCATTGTCCCAGACGATATCCACTACTCCGTGGGCAGATCGGACAAGATTGTGAGCTGATGTAATTCCCTGAAGCTCCGTGGGCTCCCCGGCAACAGGACCGCCGCCACCACCGCCACCAGAGCCGCCCTTCAAATGCAAAGATGGTTCTTGTAAGAGTGACTATAAGGAGTGT
>JAESTW010000891.1 GCA_016763395.1 Kofleriaceae bacterium | reverse complement strand
GCACCCTCGATGCTCATCTTCTGGAATCGCTATGTATCCCATACCCTAACCGCTGGTGGCGGAGATACTGGAGACCTCTTTGAGATCATGGCTGGCAGCCAGCCAGGTACCTATGTCGTCGACGGCATAGATCAAAACCTCCTAACTCACAACGAAACCATTGTGGTGAAACACGGCTCACCTATCTCTGTCGATATTGAGGAAACCACCTATGGTCCAATCATCAATTCCATTGTAAATGGTGCTCCCGCAAACCGAAAATTCGCGCTGCGTCTCATTGAACACTATCGTCTCGATCAACATTCTATCGTTGCCGGTATTCGCCTCATGAGTGCCACAAGTCTAACCACGTATCGAGACGCCCTTCGCTATTGGATGCTACCAACGGTAAACGCTGTGTATGCGGGCGTGGACAAAGGCGCGGCAGCAGATGACACCGGCCACATCGCATATCATGCGCTCGTGGGAATAGCGAAGCGAGCAAGTACATTCATCGTGTCCGGACTCGACTTCACCGGTCGACATCCACAAGATGGTTCTGATTCGGCAAACGATTGGCAAGGGGTGTACGATCTAGAGTGGAACCCTCATGTCACCGATCCGGACAATGGCTACCTCTTTAGTGGAAACCACATTCCAGTTGGCACTTGGTACCATGACTTGTTTTACTCGGGTATAGGCGGTCTAGGAGACTCATATCGTAGCTTTCAGCTTCGCACCATGCTGGCTAGACTATTCCCTACAGCAGCATCTAAGATCACACAAAAGCAAGCCCATGAAATGCACTACGATGGCGGATTTTACCTAGGAGAAATACTTAAAGATGTTTTGCAGGTCATGGAAGATCGAGCTGTGATTGCACTTCCAGCCGTACCCACCGACGCGCCGGTGACCGATTCCGAGAAGGCGGCCAAGCTCCTCCAAGTACTCAACCTGTGGATTGCAGAAGGCGGAGAACTGAAAAGCACGAGCAAGTACTTCCAACTGCTCAAGAACCTCCCGATCGCGCTCATCGGCGCAAGTCGATATTCTGTGAGCCCTGATTTTTCATGCAGATGGCATGAGGCTCAAGGTGGCGTACTCTTCTTCGCCAAATCATTCCTAGCCGATCCAACGATTCTGGCAACAGCGGAAACGGGTTTCCTGATGCTCGTAGGCAAAGGACTCTGGGACAACATGATGGACAGGTTGCCAGAAACCAATCCAGATCCAACTACGTGGACAACACCGACTGCTGCTGACGTCTACACCGCGAAACATCATTCCGCATTCTTTTGCAACAGCTACAATAAGAATTGTTCCTTAGATAGCGGCAATGATGTGGCATTTGCACTCGATCTCACTCACGGCGATACGGTCAATGCAGCAAGTACAAGCTCGTGGCCCGCCACCGCTGACTTTGCAGACATTGATGGCAGCAAAGCGCTTTTGGCGCCCGGAGTGGACGAAGAACCCTCGTCATCGCACTATGACGACATGGTTTCGGCCATGGAGAATGTCTCAAAAGGACAAGATGCAATGCCGCTGGCGCCTCTAAGCCGAGACAAGCTCAATCTGGGCCCACCGGACGTGCTAACCGTGCCATAGAGCGAGCGGTCTATTCCACCAGGCAATTGTGGTATTGAGTTTAGTTGTCCTGCGCTCGCTCTAGCGATAGCTCTGGGTTGAGTACGGAGAAGGAGCCGGTGAGGCCGAGGGTGATGATGGCCTCACTAATGCTCTCCCCTTCTTGTAGTCGCAGGTTTAGATCGATACTGGCCCAGTCTAGCGATTGATACCGGACACCCCAGGCTGCGTTCCAGCGTGTGTCCAAGAGGGCATCGCCAGACTCGGACTCATTGGAATTGCCGGGGAGCCAGTGCATGTCAGCGACAAGCGTGGTCAATGGTAAGTCCGCTGGGTGCCACTCTAGTCCGAGAGTCGGACGAATGACTTTATTGAGACTCTTGCCTGAGGTCTCGTCCTCGGCGGAGAACAGTTCAGCGCCGATGTGTAGCGAGACTGGCCCCATTCGCTTGCTGATGACTGCTCCGAGCACGGCGACTTCAAAGGTGTCCGAGAGGGAGATAAACTGAATCTCGCTAGGTAAGGTTTTGCGATACGAGAGCGCCACTGCCGGAACAAATCTGTGTCCGAATCCTTCAGGAGTTCCCATTTTGAAATGTGCCAGAGCGAGCTTTGCTTCCTGTCCAGGTTCGCTGCGTTGTCTGTCTAGGGATAGACCCAATTCTGCGACACCACCCAGCCCAATCGATGCGTAGCCAGAGGGCCGAATCGTTTGATCAAAGCCGCCCATCAAGAACACGGTTCCCGCTTCTGGAAGCCAAGCACTTGCAGTCGTGACGACGCGTGGCTGCTTCTCTTGGGTCGCCTCAGCGCTGGCAGGTTGGGCACGAGCGCTTAGCAAGCCTAGCGCGCAGACAAGAGCGCAGGTGTATTTGTGGGAGATAGACAAGGCTTCCTTTCTATTGGCTCGGCATTAGGCTTGTTATTCACCAACGCCGAGGGCGTCGCGAAGCTTGGAGGAGGAAAAGGTGAGCTGTCCGAAGATTTGTGCGTCGAGCAAATTTGCCTCGCCGATGTCGGGAACCCGGACACCCGATTCTATGGACACGCTTTTGCCAACATTGTAGCGAACGCCCCAAGATAGCGCTGGCCTGAGACTTATTTTCTCTCGTGCGGTATCAGTGGAGAGATCAAACCTGGGAACCCAGTATATGTCGACTAACAATTGTGAGTCTTTAAATGGAGACGCCTGTAGTCCGGCGATCGGGCGAATCTGCCTTTTCGTTCCATAGTCATGCAGGACAATAGCGTCATCACCTGAAAACCGAGAAGCGAGGCTTGCATCCCAAAACACTCCGCCAGCGTGAATCGAAACCGGCCCAAGGGTCTTGGAGGCGACCAGTTCGATCGCAGCAACTCGGATATCAAAGTCGTTGTGCTTGGTCTCAAACGATTTGCGAAACCCCAAGGCGAGTGCTGGTTGATGTTCGAAAAGACGGTCTTCGCCGATGCCCATTTTGAAGGAGGCCAATAGCAAGGGTTGGATGGTTTCCGGGTCTAGTCCGGCTCCTGCGATAAACCGGACACGATCGGTAGTCTCAATCCCAAACTCGCCGACGTCGCCTAAGCCGACCTTAAACTTGCTGCCAAAGCCGCCGCCTGTATCGAGTGATGTTGAAGAGTAGATCACAGCCGCCGGAAGCAAATGGGCCGTAGGTGCCGCAAGTACGATTGGATGCTTTATTACGACCGGTGGTCCCTTCTTCCGCCTCTTCGTGACTTCAGGCTGATCGGGCCCCATCGACTCGTCTCCTGCCAACTGGCTGGCTGCTCTCGCCTGTGCGTAGTTGTCCGGATCTGCGGAAAAATCCGGGTCCGCCGGAAAATCTGGCTGGGTTGTAGGTGACGCCGGAGGGTTGGCAGCGGTGTCAGGCTGGCGAGCATCAGGGCGCTGCACCTCGCGTTCCGGGGTCGCAGCCGGCTCGGGATTTGCGGCCGGACGTGGAACAAAGGGGTTGAGAGGTACTTCTTGATTGGTTGGTTGGTTTTGAGCACTCGCTACGCCAGCCACGGTGGCTGAACTAAGAATAGCTAGTAGAGTGGCTTTTATCGTAATACTTGATTTCATTTTCTTTCCTTTTCGCAAAAGAGCTGCAAACTTCTACAGGTGAGTGAATCCCAGGCGACAAAAAACTCCGCACCGAGGCGAATGTCCCACTCCAAAACTTCTGATGGTCCAGCAGAATCGCTGCTGAGATAGCCAGCACTGGCGTCAAACGAGAACTGTGGATGAACTCTCCAGCGCAATCCCATTCGGGCAGTAAACCCTGATTCCACAAGCGGATCGCCATTGCTATCGAGAGAGAACTTGGGAGCTGCGGCCACTTCGGCTATCGCAATACTTCGCTCGCTCACTGGGATTTCTAGTCCCAGCGCTGGCAGCCAAAGAGTCTCGGACAACTCAGTCTCTCGCAACGAAATCTCTGCCTGAGACAAACGCAGTCCGAGATGGATACGAATTTTTCGTGGCAGGCGAAACCTGGCAACGCCGTACACATCGGTAACTCGCTCGGTAACCTTGTCCTGCCCTTCTTCTTCGTCGTGAGCAATGCCGAGACGATACGCAAGGGCTAAATCTGGCAAATACGCGAGCTGTGGAATTGGCAATTTGATTTGCACACCGACGGCCGGCAGAGGCGCGCTCTGCCCTTGGATACCAATTGCCGAAGTATGCCGGTATTCCAGTTGGGCCAGATCGCCAATGCCAACCGCGAGAACGCCGGCGGACGAGAGAACGCCTGGCTCTTTTAGAAGGCTGCCTTCGTAACTGAGACTGAGCCTGTACGGGCCGACGACATCGGCTACAGGCATCAAGAAGAGCCGACCCGAGGGAATGGTTTTTACTTCTGGCTCGGCGAAACTAACCCGTGTGGCGAGTAGTAACGATAGCGCTGTAACGATTGCCTTCACTATCCAAGTAGCACGGAGCCCACCGGGAAAACGTCACAAAGCAGTTGTACTTTTGGGGTATTTTTTCGTGTCTTTCTTCGAAAAGAAAGAACAAGTGCGTTATTTCAGCTACTTAAAACGCTATTCGCTCTCTCGAAAACGTCGCCTGAGTCGCTCGAGTCCAGCTTTTACTGCGCGACTTGCGTCTGCAGCCGAGCCCATTTCAAGCTCAGTGGCGATTTCGTCGTAGGGCCGATTGAGGATCCACAGCTCTAAAGCGGACATTTGCTCTTTGGGCAAGGTCTCGTAGGCATAGCGAAGAAGCGTCAAGGCAGACCCGCGGCTCGTTACAGGCGGACGGTGGCCGACAAGTTGACTATCACTGGGCAAGGTATCGGGGACAAGCCACTTGCCTGCGGTGCTTGCATTGATCTCGCGACGCCTATCAATATAGTTATGATGTGCCCGCATATAGTCGATAGCGACCCGTTTGGCGACAACCACGAGCCAACCCTCAAATCCGTCCAAGTCACCTCGGTGTTTTTCCAGGTAGTCTTTGAGGCGACGAGAATCGTCTTCACGTAGCTTCTCCATCAACGCAACAAGCATGTTGCGCACATCGTCTTCATCGCCACTCATGCGCCCAGTGTTGCGGGGATTGCTGTAAATCCTCTCTAGTTTCGGCTCGACTGAATCCCACAAGAGCCACCAGGCAGCATCGTTTCCCGAAGCGGCGTCGATGAGTAATTCCGACAGATCTGAAGTAGATCTAGACACCTGGGCACATTACCATACCAGCCTAGATGCGCGAATCAGCTCAAACGGATAGAAAGGAGGGTGCTCCTCGGATCGATGACGACGAGACAAGAGCATTCTACCAAGAACGTTTGGCGCTTTTTGCGAAAATGATGTTCATCATTGACGCGACCTTCTTCGCGGGAACCTTGGGCGCCTACCTGCTCTACCCCGAGATCAAGCCGGCCATGAGCACTGAACTTCTGGTTGTCGGCGCGAGTTCGATCATGCTGCTCTTGGGCTTCTGGCGCTTCATGCTCAAAACCCAGAGAACGTCACTGCGCGAAATCCTGTGGATGGACGCCTTCCTGGTGCTCACAACATCAGTAGTATTCTCACTGCTGTGTTTTCTCTCCTACGACCGTGAAGTCAACATGTGGAGTATGTTCATCTGGACCGTGTTTATGGTCTTCGGACGAGTTCTCTACGTACCCAGCAGCGCCAAGCGCACCTTTTTACTCTCCAGCGCGGCTGTATCGATGCAATTTCTGGCGGGAACAGCGGTTGCAATCTGGCAGCCGGACAACTTGAGCGTGCCCGGGCCGCTATGGTCTCTAGGCTCGGGGTTTTATGGTGCGATTGCCGTACTTATCGCCACTGTCGGTTCTAAGGTGATCTACGGACTTCGCAGTCAGGTGCGAGCGGCTAAGAAGCTCGGACAATATACACTCGGACGGAAAATCGGCGAAGGCGGAATGGGTACTGTGTACGAAGCGCACCACGCACTCTTGCGCAGGCCAACCGCGATCAAGATCTTGTCACCAGAGAAGGCAAGTGCAGACGGTATGCGCCGCTTTGAATTGGAGGTGCAAAGTACCGCCGAGCTTGCCCACCCAAACACGGTCGCCATTTTTGACTATGGACGAAGTAGCGATGGACTTTTTTACTACGTCATGGAGTACCTAGATGGCCTCGATTTAGAGGCCTTGGTTGCCGCCTACGGGCCGCAAGAGGCACCTCGGGTGGTGCATATTCTCATGCAAGTGAGTGGTGCCCTGCAGGAAGCTCATTCTCGAGATCTGATTCATCGCGATATCAAGCCTGCCAATATCCTCTTGTCCGAGCTCGGCGGTGTTCCAGATGTTGCCAAAATCGTAGACTTTGGGCTTGTGAAAGAGCTGGCCGAGGGAACCAAGACCACAGCCAGCCTCGCTGCCGGAACACCAGCCTATATCGCGCCTGAGGCCGTCATGGACCCCGATGCGGTTGGCGCAGCTTCAGACATTTACTGCCTCGGCGCTGTAGCGTATTTTCTCCTGACCGGAGCCCCAGTGTTTGAAGCGAAGAATGCGATGGAAATGGTTGTACACCATGTTCGCACAGAGCCTGAGCCGATCTCGGACAGAACCGACAACACTGTGTCGAAGGAGTTGTCCGGAATCATAATGGCATGTCTAGCCAAGTCGCCCAAAGATAGGCCCGCATCCGCTAAGGCGCTTCGAGAGAGCCTGAGAAAAACACCTGAATTTTCCGAGTGGCAAGAAGAGCCGGCCCTCGAGTGGTGGAAGTCACTAGATCATGAGCTTGTCGCCAAGGTGCGCGATCAGGAAAGTGCTCCAGACAGTGACAAAGCACTCACAATTGGTGCTTGGACAGTTGGTTCCTAAGATCGAGAGACTCTCGAGCGCTGTGCTGGAGGACGGACGCTCTCTCATCATAGAGTCTTCGCTTTGGGGAGCCGGCGTGTGTTATGAACTGCTGGTACTACGATGAAGAGAGACGTTCGACTACACGGTCTGTCCAGCGACCATCACAACGCATTGGTGCTCGCGCGGACCATTGAGCGCGCCTTCAAAGCAGGGCAGGCCAATCAAAGTTTAGTGGACATGGTCATGCGTGAGCACAAGGCGTCACTAATGCGCCACTTTGAAATCGAGGAGCAACTACTCTTGCCGCCGTTGGCGGAAAAAGGCGAGGGCGATCTCGTGAGCCAGGTGCTCGCAGAGCATGTCGAGATGCGCGCTTTCTTAGAGAGTGCGGAAGCGGGCGATGTGAACGCTCTTGAGAAGTTCGGTGCATTGTTATTTGCACATGTTCGATTGGAAGAGCGCAGTTTGTTTACCAAGTGCGAGGAGATCCTAGAAAGCGAGATCCTAGATAGGGTTGCTGTCCAGGCTCCAAAGCCTTCTGTGAAGTGAAGGGAGCAAAAGAGGTCCGTCGAACGCACAATCAAACTCCACACAGAGCGATAATTTACACCCGTTATCAATGAGACAGCACACTAGCTGTCCGTGATGGAAGTGCACTACAAGCGGACACTATTGCTCGATAGAAATCGGCGTCGGCGAGCCGTCCGACTCTTCGGGGAAGCGGAAATAGATGTGGATCTCATCGTTTTCCCTATGGAAGGCCATGCTCTCGGCGATGCCCATCATTCCGCGCTCATCCTGCAATGCTCCCAACATGGGCATTAGATCTTGTATCTCCCCGCTGAGTTGCAACTTGCAGTGGCGCGATTTGCAATCCACTGAGGCAACTTCCGTCGGACTCCCGAGCAGGGTGCGCAGTCTTTTTACCGAATCATGAATGGCCAGAGCATGTTCCGCAGCTCGAACTGCATCTTCCTCGTCTTTTTCAAAGGCGTCGATCAAGGAGTCGGTAGCGGCAACGGTATGGTTTCCCTTCACTTCCTGGAGTTCTGGATGTTGGGAAAGCTCTGGCCCGGGCACGACTGTCGGAGTTTCTACTCTCGGTTTGAGGGTTGGTAAATCGCGCGATACGTTTGTCGCCGGGCTGGGCGAAGTCGACGCAGCGGTCTGCGAAGTGGTCTCACGAGTCTCGCTGGTGCTCTTTGGAGAATTCTCGGGCCACAGGACAAGTGTTAATACCGCCGCGATTGCGACGATTCCCCCAGCGATGGCAAACATTCTCATGGTTAGAGAAGGGTAAAGGCATCCTCGGCTGTTGACCATACGCAAGGAGGGGTAAACTCCGCGAAGTGACTGATTCAACTCAGGACCCGGAAAAGCATGGGGACGAGGCTCAAGATACCGATCTAGCCAATTCTGCTGAGGCCGAAAGCGCGCAGGTAGAGGGCGAGAAGGCAGGCGGGGCTAAGAAGTCTGAACAGGCGGCCCCCAACAAAAGGGAGAAGCCAGACAAAGCCGAGAAGGCAGGCGACGACGAGCCAGTAAAACCAGAAAAGACAGGCAAGGCTAAGTCAGAAGACGCTAAGAAAGAGAAGGCGGGCAAAGCACAGCACGACAAGGCAGGCCGAGCCAAGTCAGAAGACGCTAAGAAGCCAGACAAAGCCACGAAGCGTTCAGGCTCGAGAACGCGAATTGAGATCGGCAATCGCAAAGACGGTGGCGTGCTCTACTGGACCGCCAAACTCTACGCCTTCGCGTTTTTTGTACTCATTGCAGGGGCGTTCTTGTCCGGGGTTCTTGTCTACCGATACTATTCTCAAAAGGTAACTCCGGCGGATATCCCTGATCTTGCGAACTATTCTCAGAAATCCCCAGCTATCTCTAGAATGTACGCAGCGGACGGAAGCCTATTGGCCGAGTTCGCCGAAGAGTGGCGGGAAGTCACTCCTTTTGACGCCATCCCTCCGCAATTGGTCAACGCTTTTTTAGCAGCGGAAGATCACGATTTCTACGGACACAGTGGGCTCTATTTCAAAGGCATCGCGCGCGCTATGTGGCGCAACGTCAGTGCCGGCGATTTCGCCCAGGGCGGTTCCACCATCACGCAACAGGTGGCGAAGCAGTTTCTCAGCAACGAAAAATCACTAACTCGCAAAGCCAAAGAAGCCATCATGGCTCGCCGGCTTGAATCGGAATACTCCAAAGACGCGATTCTGAGCCTCTATCTCAATCAAATTTACCTGGGCAATGGCGCCTATGGGGTCAAAGCGGCGGCTCGGCGGTACTTTGACAAGAAACTAGAAGAACTCTCAACTGGCGAGATGGCAACCATCGCCGGACTTGCCCAGGCTCCCAGCCGCTACTCGCCCAACCTTCACCCCAAGAGGGCGATTAAGCGGCGCAACAAGATCCTCAAAAAGATGGTCCGCTACGGACACCTCGAAGCTGACAAACTCAAAGAGTTACAATCAGAAGAACTCGTAGTTGCCAAACACCGAGATATCTTTGGCGACTTTTCACCCTACTACACAGAGCACTTGAGACGCTATGTTGTAGACCGCTACGGCGCGGATGCCTTGCTAAAAAAGGGGCTTGTGATTGAGGCGGCCGTTGAGCCTGTTACCGATGCCTTGGCCTACGAAAACGTCGACTTTGGCGCACACAAGCAGGACAAGAGACAAGGCTGGCGTGGCCCTGTTGCTAGTTTAGATGAGAAAGCACGGGGGATTTTCTTAGAGCGAGCTGTTGCCAAATATGGCGATGCAGAACTCAAAGACAACCACCGGTACTTGGCACTGGTCACCGAGGTAAGCGCCAAGAAATCGACCGTAGTTGTGGGCACGCGTGAGTATTCACTTCCGCTAAAGAACATGCGTTGGGCGAGCGCTTGGTCTAAGCGTGATGCAACCAACGATGTTGAAATCTCCAACGCCAACAAGGCGATTCGCGTCGGCGACGTCGTCTGGATTCAGAAACAACTCGTAGTCGACACGGAGTTTCAGTCTTGGTTCTTGTCCAAAGGTGTGAATCCGCATTGGTCACCGGTTCCCAGTGAGACGAAACTGGCTAAGAAAAAGGCTGATGCTGTCGGCAAGGTCATTTTGGATCAAGTTCCGCATCCACAGAGCGCAATTTTCACAGGTGACCACAAAACTGGCTATGTCGTGGCTATGGTCGGCGGCACAGATTTCGACCGTTCCGTTTACAACCGAGCGTATCAAGGCTGCAGACAGCCTGGCTCTACCTACAAACCCATATACTACTCAGCTGGCTTTACTCGCGGCTACGGCTTCGATACCTCACTCAATGACATCCCTAGAGCCGAGGTCGATCCAGTCACAGGTGAGATTTGGACACCCACCAACTTTCAAGGAACCATGGACAACAAGGTATCCCTGGAATACGCAATGGTATTTTCGAAGAATGTGGCATCGGTTGATATTTTCAAGAAGGTAGGCGCGGAAAACGTCAAGAAGTGGGCTCGCGACTTGGGCTTCACAACAAAAATTATCGCGGACAAAGCCCTGGCATTGGGAGCATCCTGTACCCTCTTGCACGAATTGACCCATGCCTTTGCCGTTTTTGCTCGTAATGGTCGGGACCTGGATTGGAAATGGATACGCCGGATCAAAGATCGAAACGGCGAAATCGTCGAAGACAACACAGTGTTCTTTGATCCAATGTTAAGCGCCTCGGACAGACTCGACAGGCTCTCCATAACAGCCGGAGCCAAAGCGGAGCAGGCAATTCCTGCTCGTGCTGGCTATTTGACCAGTAAGCTTCTCAGGCAGACAATCAAAAGTGGATTCTCGGGGATTGTGCGCCGGACAGGGATTATCTCCGCCGGCAAAACAGGAACGTCCAGTGCGACAATGGACAATACTTTCGTGTCCTACACCTCTCGCTGGATCACTACGGTTTGGATGGGCGACGACATTCGCGAGCGTCCTCTGGGAGTCGATGACGCGGCCTACATGACGGTAGAGCCAATGTGGGCCCGCTACATGAAAGCAGCTGCGGACGGACATCCCAACAAGAACATCCCATGGAACACGCCAGATGGTGTGTCCGAGTCAGACCGCGGCGATCACAGCAAGGGCAAAATCTACAAGATGCCCCTGGTCTACATCAGGCCTCCCAAAAAACCAGAAGCGACACCTTAGCAAGGTGAATCCCCTGCCCTACAATATGGACCGCCGCCAGCGCCTGTGTGTTGAAACCGAATCCATGGAAT
>JAESTW010000890.1 GCA_016763395.1 Kofleriaceae bacterium | reverse complement strand
GACTCCACAACCTGCCCTGATGGTTGCTGTGATGGCGATGGCGAGTGTGTACCTACGCAAATTCAGACCGTGTTGGGCTGTGGAACTGGTGGAGCTGTTTGTGGTGGTTGTAGCAATGATGCAATTTCTTGTACGTCCGGTATTTGTGTTGAAGATCAACCCTGCTTGGATATTTGCAACGACGGTTGTTGTACTCCGAGTGGACAATGCATCGGCTATGGCGACCAGACTTCCGGAGTCTGCGGCGAAAGCGGTACTTGTTCCTCGTGTTCAGGCAACGATAGTTGTCTCGGTGGAATGTGTACACTCGATACCGTTTGGACGATTACTATCGATTCGGCAATTATTTCTGCTGTCGACGGCAATGGCTCGAATTGGGACACTTTTGGTGGCGCTCAGGCGGACGCATACGTTACTGGGGCTCTCACTGATGACATCATTGTTGATTGGGCAACGAGAACCATTGATAATGTCACCACTCCTAACTGGGATGAAGCGGTTGGCAGCTACTTGGAAAGCGATCTTATCGATCAGGGCCTCGAGTTCAATGTACTAGATTCAGATTTCGCATCCTTCGAGACCATCGGCAACTGCATCATGACGCTCACCATGGGAGATCTGCAAAGCGGTACCAAGACCATCAGCTGTGGCCCTCTGGTATCGGCTCTGACCATCGATTTCGCTCCACAACAGTAAGCGCAGCGATGAAATGGTCGAGTTCTGCTCTTTTTGGGAGTGAGGGCTCGACCTAAAGCTCTCAGTGGTTTATATGTTTTTCGAATCGCAAGATTCAAGCTGGTGGGTGTAGCTCAGTTGGTAGAGTGCCGGATTGTGATTCCGGTTGTCGTGGGTTCAAGCCCCATCATCCACCCCAAAAAGGCCCTGCAATCTGAAACGGTTGCAGGGCTTTTCTGGTTGATGATGTTCTCTAGGTGTTGGCCGAATGAAGGTCGAGCAACTCTTCATTGTGCGCTTGTTGCACGCCTTCACGCCAGCTCGGGTACTGGGCTCGCCAACCGAGAGCGGACAGTCTGCGGGGAACAATTCTTCGGCCAGCGCCAAGCATGGCCCGGACCTCAGATGACACAGATTCGGCGGAAACCTCGTCAGGAGCTCCGAGTCCGAGCATCGCAGCAATCCCCAGAGACGCCGTCCGCGAGCTACAGGGCTGCTCGTCACCAACAACATAGGTGCTATGGGCGAGAGTGGGCGATTCTCCCAAGAGCAGGATCGCTGCAATCAAGTCATCCACGTGGATTCGGCTAACCACACTCTCGGCAGAGCCTATCAGGCGATAGCTATTCTGCTTCATGCGAAAGTGCACGCCCCGATGAGGCCCATAAATCCCCGGAATTCGCAAGCTGACGGAATCGGTGTGCTCTTCGGCAATGGCCGCTTCGACCTCTGCCCGGCGACGCCCGCGCTCTGAGAGAGGTGCTACTGGACTGTCATCATTCACCTCCTGGCCAGCTCCTTGTCCGAAGACACCGGTGGTAGATAGATAGATCAGGCGGCAAGCCTGTGGCAGAGTCTTGGCGAATGCTCGCTCTCTATCTGGTGTCCATGGGGCTGGTGTCCAGGAGTCTGGCGGGACCGCGTCCGGTGCGCTGGGGCTCGGCGCGCTGGAGCCCGATGCGCTAGAGTCCGGCGGGACCGAGAGTACCACTCGAGCATCTTCTGGAATCTTGAGTTGACCGTCGGCGAGCGAATAACAAACACTCCGAATCCCCGGGACCTTGGCCTCGAGCGCGGCGCAACCTTCCAAGCTTGTCCGGGTCCCCACAACCTCGTGCCCCCGCGTTAGCAATTCTCGCGCGAGTCTAGTCCCCGTGTAGCCACAACCGACCAGGATCCAGCTAGCGGTTGGCATTGCGTCCGGTCCACTCCTCGTACTCCGCGATTCGCTTGGCCAGAGCATCTAAGTCCTCGCCTTTGCGTGCACGCTCGTCGGCAACGATGACCAGTAGCGCCAGCGCTGCCTGCAAAAGCCGCCCACCGGGCAAGGGTAAATTCGCACCTCGAAGGGCATATTCCCTAACTTCGCTACTCCGGAACGAGGTGCTACCTACCCGCAAGTAGCCACTTGAGACAAGAACAGTTTCGTCTCCAACTCGAAGGCCCATCGCCGAATCACCTTGCAAGTTTGAGTTTGCCGACGCTTGTGCACGCATGCGCCGTTTGGCATCTTGATAGACCTCGGCTCGTGTGATCGGAGCGTGACGGCTGTACTGGGTGAGCGTGTCCGCAATTCGCTTGGCTTCGGCCGCCCCATCTTCGACATGTAACGCCACCTCAAGTGAGCCGAGGGCCAAGAGTAAGTCTCTGCTGTTGTTCCGCTTCCGACCCTCAGAAAAACGATCATGCGCCAAATAGGCCATGCCAGCGGCCACAATAGGACCACCTGGGATCAGCGACAAAGCGCCAGCGACAACTCCACCAACTGCCAAGGTCCCCATCGCAAAGGCGCTAGTGGGAGAACGCCTTATCAGTTCGATTCGGTCCAGAAGACGCGCGTCCAACGAAATTGCGGGGTTTCCTGGCGGCGCAATCACTAGGAAGGGACCGTCGACACCAATACCACTTCGGGGCAAGAGGCCCGCTGTATCTACACTCGATGCGCTCATCTATACCGATATTATCCCACGAGATTTGAGACGCTTGCAGGTCAGAAGAACCTCAATCTCTTGCATTGGTGACATTCGCATTAAGGTCAGAAGATCCCAATGACCATCAATACGTCCGACTAAATATTTCTCGTGATCACTTAGAGACGCGTTCGAAAGTTCCGACTCGGACATCACAACCTTGGGCACGCGAAATGAAGTAAGAAATTCTCTGCTGAGTTCCGCCATAAGCGATCGCCCTAGCTCTTTGTGCAAGGTGTGCAGTTCTGAGTTTCCAGAGTCTCGCTCCAGCGCGCGGGTTGCAATTAGATATGCCTCGCCGCGGCGACCTTGCAGTACCTTGTCTTGTATCAGCGCCTCCACATCCTCCTCTTCGCCATCCTCACTTTCCGCTCGCTCCTCACCGCGCCGGTCCTCGGCAATGAGCCCTTGCTCCATCATCTCTGTAAGGCGGCTGAGAACGTGAAAGCGGCGACCGTGATGCTCGAGCACCATCTGGTTTACGTTCAGGCCTTGTTCGATACTCAAAAGCAAATCGGCAAACGAATCTTTGTCCGAGCCTTCTTTTAATTTAGACTCATCCGAATCCTGCCCAGACCTCCAAAAACGGATTTCACCCGAGGGAATCTTTTCGCGAATCGCATGCCAACGATGAACCTGGCGCTTGCCCAAATCGATCGTTGCCTGAAGAGGTACATGCACTTCAAACTCGTAGTCGCTGCGAACATCATCGCGAAATTCGAATCGCCCAACCGTCCACGAAAGCGCCTCCCAAACTGCCTCACGAAATTTCGTTTGTAGCACTTGGCTTAGAATGGGCTTTTCTATCATCTTCTCAGCGAGCAAGATCGCACCCAGATGGACGCCAGATTTTGCTTGAATCTGGAAGGCCGAGCGCAGCTGTTTTTCGCTGAGGATTTTGCGACTCATTAAGAGTTGCCCGAGTTGATCCCCCGGATGACTGGATGATGCGCCATTGACGACACCTTTATTAAATTCAAATGTGTGTGTTTGACCACCCCGATCGAGCGAGAGGCGACCGACAAGACTACGTTTGTCGATCCAATCGAAGATATCTTCGATACACATCGTGCCGAGAGAACCACGTATGGACATAGGAGGGCTTGAGGATACTAAAAACTTCGCTACAATCTAGGTGTGGTGGCGGCTTTGCCTCATCTATTTCCCCATAGCGAGTTTTCCTAGTGATCCAACATACCCAAAAGCTAGTTTTAGTTCTAGCAGTAGCCATTGGCGCCGTATTGACTGTCCAATATCTGCGTTTACTTCAGCCCGCCCAGGCCCGAGCTGTCGAAGCTGCCTGCAACGGCTTGCGACCGAGTGCTACCAACATCGCTTCTGAGGACATGAGTTCAGAACTCATGGCACCCGATTTTAGCTTGGTAGACCAAGACGGAAACACGGTCAAACTCTCGGACTTTCGAGGCAAGGTTGTGGTCGTGAACTTCTGGGCAAGCTGGTGTTCCGTGTGCCGCTCAGAGAAGCCAAGCTTAGAAGAGTTTCAAGCAGACTCGGACGATATCGTTGTGTTGGCACTCGCCTCGGACGAGAACTGGGCGAAAGTGAAGCGGGCCCTACTCGGTTTTGATGTGGTTTCAGCAAAAGACGTATTGGCCGCTCCCAAGAAATTTGGTATCCGGGATCCTAAGGATTTGTCCGCATCAGGCGAAGACGTTGTCGTGTCGAGAATCGACAGTGGCAGATCTGCGGTGGACAGTGGCCTGCGTTGGTTAGACCACATTACCTCGGTCAATGGCACAGCGGTTGCCACGGTAGAAGAACTCGACGCGATAATGCGTAAAGTCACGGGTGACTTGACGATGGAAATCATGCACAAAGGAAGCCCCCAGACAGTCTAACTGAAGGCACACAATGCCTTGCAAGTGTTGCTAGATAAGCCAGGCGATAGCGGTGGCAACCTCGGACAAGTCGCCCAAAAGTACGGAATCACAGCTGTACCAGAGAGTTTCGTAATTGATCGCAGCGGGAAGATTCGCCACTACTTCATTAACAAACGCAATTGGACGGGAGATGTTGCAAAAACTTGTATGCAAGATCTCATCGACGAGTAACCCAATATGGCAACCATTGTAGTCGTCGACGACGAACCGGCCATCCTCTCTTTTGTTGTTCGAATCTTGGAGGCGGCGGGCCATACGGTGATTGGTGAGAGCGACGGTGAGCCTGCGTTGCGGACCACCCAAAGCGAGATTCCTGATGTCGTCGTTCTGGATGTCAACTTGCCCCGACTCAACGGCCTTGAAGTCTGCCGAATTCTCAAGAGTGACGAAGCAACCAAGCATATTGGCATTGTTCTTATGACCGCCGCCTATACCAGTATGGAAGAGGCACAAAAAGGCGAAGACAGCGGTGCCGATGAGTACGTCATCAAGCCCTTCTTGCGAGAAGTCTTGTTGCACAATGTCGAGCGTCTCTTGACCCGCGACAAATAGGCCATCCGCTTGGGGTGCTTTGCCGGGGCTGCTAGCGGAGGGCGCGCTTCTTGCTATCCTGCCGCAGCTCTTCGCCGGTTAGCAAGCCATCGCCATCAACGTCGATAGCGGCAAAGCGCTCTGCGAGACGAGCTCCGAAGGGACCTGGCGCCTGTTCGAGTTCTTCTAAGCTGAGCATGCCATCATCGTCTGTATCGAGTCGCTCAATCAACCTTGCTCCGGAAGGGCCACGGCGATGATGCGATTCGCCAGGAGGTCTGCCTCGGAATCGCCCTCTTCGGCCACGCATGCGCGCATTCCGCTCTTCCACGAGTTCTTCGTATTTCCCTCACTGGACTTCGCTCAAGATGCTGCGAATCTCATCGTCGGCTTCTTGCATAATGGCCTCCATGCGCGGGCCAACTTCCATGTGAATGCTTTGCGCCCGCTCATCTACCTTCTCTAGAGCACTCTTGACCTTCTTGGCTTGCTCTTCGTCAAGTTCGAGTTTTTGCTGAAATCGTCGAAACACGCGGTCTGCGATGGGACCTGGTGGGGGGGAAAGTGCGCTGGGACGCAAGGCGGCGGTTTTCTCTGCCCCCGAGGCCAGCCACTTGCGCTCCACGACGACGCCGACGAAAACACCCACGCCCAATAGAGCGAGACTCAAAGCAATGGCGCCGAAACGCTGGTAACGCTGGCTCACTCTTCATCTCCCAACATAGAGAAGCGGCTTGCGGCAAGTTCTGAGTACCCTGCCGTCATCTCAACCAGGTCCAGTGTCGTGCTATCGGACGTCATCTGCTGCGTGTTTT
>JAESTW010000889.1 GCA_016763395.1 Kofleriaceae bacterium | reverse complement strand
GGCATTCCCGGAGGCTGAAAGCCAGCCAGCTCTAAGAGAGTTGGAGCGAGGTCGACCAGTCCGACCGCGTGCTCTATCCGGGCTGCTTTGATTCCTGGGCCGGACACTAGTAGTGGTACGTGAATCTCGCTGTTAAAGAGACTGAGTGCGTGGTTTTTGGTGTTGTGGTCACCCAGGCCTTCTCCGTGGTCGGAGGTTAGAACAATAATTGTATTGTCACCCAATCGGTCTCTGATGCCATCGAGCAAGACCTTGAGATTCTCGTCAGTTGCCTTGAGGCTGAGCTTGTATCTGTCCGACTTTCTGCGAGCGCCGGATTTTGGCTTGTAGTCCTGCTCCCAACGATGAGGCTCGAAGAAGTGCACCCACATAAACAGCGGAGTCTTCGTCGTTTTACGAGCTTCTAGCCAGGTGACTGCCTGCTTTGCCAAAATGGAGCCATCGAATTTGGTACTGATATGGTCGATTCCACGACTGAGTCCAAGATTTCGCTCTCGTCCGAAGTGCGAAACGCAGCAAAAGAATCCACTCGTTTCATACCCGGCTGCTCGCAGTCGTTCCGCCAAGGTAATGTGACGTGGATCCATGCGCAATGCCCAGCCAACGACGCGCCCTTGGACTCTGCGCGGAGATAGGCCCGTTACGAGAGAGGGCAGAGAGCGTCTGGTTACATTGCCCGGACTATAAGCACGTTCAAATACCACTGCTTTTTTTCCAAATGCGCTGAGCGCTGGCATTTTCGCCTTGCCGCCGTACATTGGCAAGTAGTCAGCTCGGACAGTGTCTATACTGATAAGAACGATGTTGGGATGGTCTTTTCCTGGTATCTCTTGGGGTTGGATTCCGTCGAGAGACAGCCGCGATCGCAAGCTGCGAACCTTGTAGATAGAGTCAATGGACCAGCCCGCGATTCGAGTTTGGCCCCATATCTCAAGCATACTGAAAGGGCTGCGATAGCGAGTCCAGGCCGCAGCGCCCGCGCTTGACAGCAGTGCAACTCCGGCGAAGAGGGCGACGGATTTTTGTCCGATTCGGGCATCGGCAATGTGTCGCCATGCGTAGGGAAAGGCTGTTATTCCGGCTGCGAATAACACCAAGTACTTTACGACCGAGAGGTTCCAGTACCCGATTTTGGGCTCGATAAGTAGGAGCCATAACAGCACCAGAAGCGTAGCGAGCACAGCCAAGACTACTGTCGTTAGCCGGAATGGGGTAACAAGTGCAGCCTTGCCCCTTTCTGCACGTTTTGATTCAAGGGCAAGAAAAACACGCTCCAGCAAGAGCAGTATGGGCCGGGAAGACACTAGTAAAACCAAGCAGATACCGAGTACAAGAATGGGAGCTGCCAGCGCCATCAGAGATAGTACTCGGGTACTAGAAATGATAGTACGCATGCCTTGTAAGGTACCGAGCGCCAATACAATTGCGGCTAGTGCCAAAAACACTGCCGATGCAGCGAGCCGAGGTACAGCGCCACTGGCGTCCTTTTGTCCGGCAATCCAATCGGGGAGGTACCAGCTAGCGGGCAGTGCGCGCGCTAACACGCTCGACAAAAAACCAATGGGCCACGCAAAGGCGAGTATGAAACCTGTGCCAGCTAGGGCTTGAAAAAAAGAGTAGGTGTCCGGCGCGGTGTCCGCGAGCCCAACGAGGACTCCAGCGATGGCCGCACCCACTGCGCTGGGGGCGCAGAATCTCATAAAACGGCGTATCATCGAAAGCGAGTGTTAGCAGACAGCGGAGCAGCCCTGCTGAATAGAAAATGTATTGGCGCGGTCGTCTTGGGAGCTTATGATAATGGTTAGATTTTGCGCATCAGGAGTATCTTGGATTTGAAGCTCTGCTTCGTGACGATTGTTTGCTACGTTGAAGACCGACTGAATACACTGTATTTCGTTGCCGCCACAATCATCCTGATCTAGCAAGGAGACGACGAATGGGACTTGGGAGTTTATTTCGAAACTGCACCCGGAGCTACATCCTTGGAGCACTGGACCGGCTGCATACGAGTAGGTTCGATCACCAGGTTGGATAACGACGTTGAACTCACCGTAGAGCTCTGGGAAGCCACAGCTCGGTGACATTGTCCGAGTCGTAAAAAGTTCGCTTGCACTGTTAGAATAGGCCGATTGCGGGCAGGCTGAGGCACTGCGATCCACTATATCGAGAGTGAACTCACCCGCTCCATTCACTCCATCCACTGAGATACTGACAACTTGGTCTTTGGTCAATCGCCGGACAACCTCAGACAATCTCTCTTCATCCGTCGCTTTGCTACATCCAAGCTCCGTATCACTGCACTGCGGGCCATTTTGTATAGAAACAATCGGCCTAAACCCGTCTGCTCTCGCCTGAAAAGCAAAGAGTCCATCCCGCGGGGCTACCCAGTGGTAGGACCGGTCTTCTTCTCCGCTGCCACCGCAACGACTCGTAGTCTGGTCATCACCAAACCCAAGGGTTGTCAACGTGATGGGGCCCTCGAGAGACTGCAAATCGGTGTCCGGGCAGCTGACTCGGTTGATGTTGAGCATCCCGATTCCCTGATCACCAGCAAATCCGTCGACTACGATCAACCGTGATTCATCGCGTGGAACTCTTGCGACAATCTCTGAAGTAGCGAGTTGTCCGATATTGTTGTTGCAGGCGAGTTCGGTTCCATCACACTCGTCAATAAGACCCAAGACAGTGTCAAAGGAAGAGCCTGCGGTGTCAAAGATGTAGTAGTCAGTGACTGCAGCGGTCCACTTATAGAGCTGATCGGGAGCCGCTAACTTGCTATTGCAACTGAGTACAACAGTGTCTGCCAAGGCTTCAGTATTGATGTCCGAGCTACCAATTGGTTCAGAAATCTCAACGTCCGAGCACACAAAACGAGTGCTGGCATCGGGATTCATCGCATCTGCAACCGTTGCATCTGCCACCTCAGCCGCATCAACCGAGCTTGCTGCATCGACCTTGGTCTCCGAGACGCCTACCTCGTCCAAACCGAGTATCTGCGTACAACCAGTCGCGGCCAAAAGAGCTGCCGCGACTCCGGTTACAAGTTGATATCGAGCCATAGAAGAGGACGGTACCATCGTGGCCGCTCCCAGGGTGGGAATACTAGTTTCCGCCGCTGATTTTGAGAGTATCGAGACGTGCCTCAGCCCAGTCGAGCTCAGTTTTGAGCGTCCGATATTCAGCATCAAGTGCGCCTTCCCATTTGGAAAGCTTCTCTTGGCGCTCATCGCGATCGGCAGTCGCTGCTTCTTTATCAATATCGTCTGAAGCCTGTGCTTGTTCGCACAGAACTTGAACAACACCGTTGGGCTCGACTTCTAAGAAGCCTGGTCCAACTGCGTAATACTTTTTCTCGGTGGCTTCGCCGAAAGTCAGAACCCCTGCGTGCAGCTCGCTCAAGAAAGGCACGTGCCCTTCCAGAATTTCGAACTGTCCAAGCCGACCCGGCGCCAAAACTGCGTCGGTCATTTCGTCGGCGATGGGGCCCTGAGGCGTAACCAGGTGAACAGATATACTTTCGGAAGCCATGAGTTAGCCCGCCTTCGCGATAAGCTCTTCAGCTTTCTTGAGAGCAGCTTCCATGTTTCCAACAAGGTGGAATGCCTGCTCGGGAACATCGTCGTGCTTGCCGTCGAGAATCTCTTCGAAGCCGTCGATGGTGTCTTCGAGAACGACGTACGCGCCTGGAGTACCAGTGAACTGAGTCGCAACGAAGAATGGCTGGCTCAGGAACTTCTCGATCTTTCGAGCACGAGCAACCGTCGCTTTATCTTCCTCGGACAATTCGTCCATACCGAGAATAGCGATGATGTCCTGCAGATCTTTGTAGCGCTGAAGAACTTCCTGGACGCGGCGAGCGACTCCGTAGTGACGAGCACCAACGACGTCCGGGGAAAGAATGGTCGAAGAAGAATCGAGAGGATCCACAGCGGGGTAGATGCCTTTCTCGGTGAGTGCACGGTTGAGAACCGTAGTTGCATCAAGGTGAGCAAAGGCCGTTGCAGGAGCTGGATCAGTCAAGTCATCGGCAGGAACGTAGATGGCTTGTACGGAGGTAATCGATCCGTCTTTGGTTGTTGTAATTCGTTCTTGCAGACCACCCATCTCGGTAGCGAGTGTTGGCTGGTAACCCACAGCAGAAGGGATACGTCCGAGAAGGGCGGATACCTCAGAACCTGCTTGAGTAAAGCGGAAGATGTTATCAACGAAGAGAAGAACGTCTTGCTTGTCGACATCGCGGAAGTACTCAGCAATGGTCAAAGCGGTGAGAGCAACCCGGCTACGAGCTCCGGGGGGTTCGTTCATCTGTCCGTACACAAGTGCGGTTTTGTCGAGTACACATCCACCCGAGTCGAGCTTAGCTCCTGCCATCTCGTGCCAAAGATCGTTGCCCTCACGAGTACGCTCGCCAACGCCAGCGAATACGGAGAATCCACCGTGCTGCTTGGCGATGTTGTTGATGAGCTCCATGATGAGAACGGTCTTGCCAACGCCCGCACCGCCAAAGAGGCCAATCTTGCCGCCACGTCGGTAGGGAGCGAGAAGGTCGATAACCTTGATGCCAGTCTCAAAGGATTCCACGTTCACAGACTGATCGACAAACGCAGGTGGTTTGCGGTGAATCGGATC
>JAESTW010000888.1 GCA_016763395.1 Kofleriaceae bacterium | reverse complement strand
CACCCAACCCGTTGCTCCTGTGATCTCATCTCCATAGACCGTGAGTTCATTTGCGCCGGCAGCGAGCTTCTCCAAGCCCCTCAAACGTTCGAGTCCGCCCACCGCAACGCTTCCACTTCGCGGTTCGACCTGACTTATACGCAAGCCACCACCGGACGCGACAACCCAGCTCTTGCGTCGATTGGTTTTCATGCGCGGCAATGAGCGAAGAAATCGCAAGGCCTGAGGGCCCGGGATGCAGAAGACCTTCTTCATTCGGCTCTGGCATGCCTGGACTTCCATTAGGCCACGAATCCACCGTACTGGCAGTGCCACTTTCTTTTCTACGACCGCGTGCTGCTCACGCTTGAGTGCTAGCTCCTCTTGTCCGACTGAAAGTGTAACGTGACTATCGCTCCGGATTCGCGCGAGAGATGCGAGCATGGGGGCATTGAAATCAACGTTGGTGGTGCCGCGCCCTACCCTACTGCCTTTCATCGCCCCCGATCTGAGGTCCACCCTCGCGTAGACGCCACAGCAGCCAGAAAACCCCTCAAACCGCAGACAATCATCCCCGCTAGTTACAATCGGGTCGGACAACGCAAGCGTCTTCTCTAGCATCGCCGGCGGCACGTGATGCCTCGCTCGGACAACATCCATGAGTGCCAACAAAAGCTGAGCCGTGCGTTTGGGTTCGTTGAGTTCCCCAACATAGAAATAGGGATGTCGCTCTGTGCCGGGACTAGAAGTGGACAGGGACAAATGGCCTGTCGCCGAACTCAGGTGGGAGGCTTCTCGATACGCATAGAGATGTTCGCTCGTCGCCATTCCGAACTCCTATCCAATGTCCGATGGCCGATGACTACACCCGCTACAATTCATCACAGCGAGTGTAGTACATAAGGGCATCGGCTTGCCACCAATACGGCGCTACGGAAACATCATAAAGATGATAGAATATCGAGACCATGAGTACCAAATTTGTGGTTACTTCGTGCTGCCTGTTTGCAGCTAGCTTCTTGTCGCCCAACCTTGCCAATGCGCAGGCCCCAGCCAAAGCCCCGGCCAAAGTTGAGCAGGCGGTTGTCGCCAAGACACCGATCGCCAAACAGGCTGCGATCAAAAAGATGATCATCACTCCCAAAGGACGCAAGCCGATCGTGGTCATTGACGGTGCGAAGAAGGGACCGAGCAAGATCAAGCACGCCTCGGCGCACCGGGGTAATGATGGGCATGCGCCAAAAGGATGTCTATGTTGGAGACGAGACTCAACCAACACGCGGTGGTTGCCCTCTCAAAATGAGCTACACCGGGGTGAACTACACAGTCGCCAAGGTGAAGCAGACAGGCGTGCTGGCTGTGCAAGCGCCGGTCAAGAGGAAGTAGCGCACCGACTGATATCCGGTACAGGTTCAAGCTTGTCCGGCTATCGGACGGCGATTACTCGGGCGTACCGAAATACCTGACAGTCTCCTAATTAATAGTGTATACGGAGTTGGAGATGGTGAACAGATGGTTTTGGTGTGGGTTGTTGGCGGCTTCTCTGGGGGTGGGCTGTTTGAGTCCAAGTCCGGTGGAAGAGCCTCCTGAGCCAATTGATAATCGGGCTCCGATAGCGATTTCTAGTCCGGGCTCTGATTACCCGATCGGAAGTACTGTGACTCTTAGCGGGTTGGGCTCGTTCGATCCGGATGGCGACCCGTTGCTCTTCCGCTGGTCCGCGGACATTCCGGGCATGCCTGATCCGCTCGAAGGAACTGCCTCAGAGTTTACCCTAGAGCTTCAAAACGAGGGGCCGTACTTGGTTGACCTTAGCGTCGAAGACCCATTTGGGTCTACTAGCTCAACTAGCCTAATAGTGCGCGCTCTTATTCCAGCAGCGATAACTGAAGTGGATAGTGGGCCGAACGGAGAAGTGCCAATCTTCCAGCAGGTCACGGTCCAAGGGAGTGTCGCGTTGTTTGGGACTGATGAGACAAGTTACTCGTGGCGATTTCTTCGTACGCCACTACGATCCGCAGCTCAACTCGCTGATACTGATACCCTCGAACCTTCCTTTCTCGCCGACCGAGTTGGCGAGTACCTGATCGAGCTACGTGTCGATTCACTTGGGGCGACATTCAAATCTACAATCTCGGTGATTGCAATGGCGTCGCGGTTTGAGCCTGACAAACGTTTTATTGATTTTGACTATTCACCGGCGGTCGGCAAGTTTGCAGGAGTGTCTTTTGCAGGGAACGGCAAGTTCCAGATTTTGGACCCGAGCAACTGGTCGGCGATTGATCTTATGTTTCCTCGCCCCTACAATATCGCTTTCACCCCGGACGGGACTCAACTCGTTGTAGGGCATGGAACGTCGTTGTCAGCAACACCCTATTCTATTGCTCAACTCGATACGTCATCTGGCTCGGTCCTTCGAACGACTCTAGTGAGTTCAAACCCCGGTTTTGACACGGCAGCCAATGAGCATATTGTTTTTTCAGACTCTACCAGTGCGACTACCCTGAATCTCACCAACCAACTTATGCGTTCTGCCTCTGGGACACTCGGATCTAGTCTTGTTGCAGCGACGAATGCCAGCAACAAATTTTATACGTGGGAAAACAACAGTCCAGGGCACATCGGGCGATTGGAGGTTACAAGCAGCGGGCCCGTATTTCTTGGCTCTCACCAACTGGCAGCCGGCGATTGCAATCCTCTATGGCCGTCTCCAACAGAACAATTCGTAATCAGTGCCTGTGGCAAAATCCTACGCGTCTCCGACAATGAGACTCTCGACTTGTCCGGCATTGGCGACTTGTCCGTGACAGCAATTGAGGCGGCTGTACATGCAACAACTCTGGGATTGATCATCGTCGCCACAGCCGAGGGTAATGAGTTTGCACTCCGAGCATTCAACGATGTCACCTTCGAAGAGGAGTGGGTTCGCGTGCTTCCTGATTGGTACACAGGGGATGACTCTGGCCATGTTCGGGTTCTAACACCACGCGCCCTCTACATACTTCCTGACGGACAAACCCTACTCATGGTGGCGCATCAGTCCTCCTTTGGCCCAGACTACTTACTCCGGTTCAAACTGTGAAAATCGCACTCCTCATCCCCCTTGTCGTGGCCTGTGCCGCTTCGCAGCCTCAAACCAGTCAGGTACTGGACAGCGACGGCGAACTCTTCTGGGAGTTCGAATCGACTGATGGAATCCCGGACGGAGAGAGCCGGACGTACTATCCCGATGGAGAGCTGCAGTCGATTGCCACGTTCCACCATGCGGAGTTTCATGGCCCCTTTGTAAAGTATCACCCGGACGGTACACTTGCCTTCAAAGCCTACTTTTGGCATGACGTCTTGGTCTGGAAAGAGGATTCGGGCGAGCCCTCAGTCGAGCTCTTGACGGAGCTACCATCCGTGCACGACCCGGTCGAAGTTCGACGACGATTCGGCGATCCTCACAAACGGATTTCAGCGTACGAGTGGTTCTACAACGGCGCACCACCATCACCACGCTTCCTATTCACAAACTGGCGAGTATCGGACAGACCGCTCGTAGGAGCGCGAGTTAGGGCCGGAGGGGCGAGCGCTACGGACACCGTCGCCGTCTCTGAGAGTATTTTTGCGCAAGTGCCAATCGGGATTTATGCCGTTTCTGTGATGTTCACTCAGTCTCAACTTCATATCGAGGGCGCCCGAGTATGGGGGCGGAGCGTACTTGAACTTGGAGGAAATCGCCGGTGGGAGACCAAGTTCGGACAAGTCATCACTCATGGCTCCCTGAGTTTTCCGGTCGCGGGCGAAGACGCAACGAACGCGCTCATCACGGCAGCAACGATAGCTCAATCACCAGAGATGGCAGTTACTTCAGTCGGGTCGACTGTCGCAATGCGAGCCAGTGCTAGTTGGATTCGGCGTGAGGAGAAATGGGGTATCCAGGGCGATCTGGGAGCCGATACAGCGGTTGGGGGCAACCAGGCACCTTCGCTTCTATTCATTCATGCGGCAGTCGCAGGTGCCTATGGAGTGCGCTCTTTGTACGGGACACTAGAGCTGTCCACCGTCGGACGGCTAGGTACCGGTGGCGGCATGATCACAAGTGCTGGTATTGGAGGGGCATTCCGAGCCCTTGGAGTGGATACAAAGTTGCTGGTCGGAACGTCAAATAACAACGACGTCACAGCAACACTGGGAGTTGAATATGAGTTTTAGGTTTTTAGCTCTCGCCTTGTTGGCAACAACCTCGTTGACAACAATGGGTTGCGACATCGAAAGAGAAACGGAGTCAGTGTTGCTTCAAGCAACGGCTGGTGTCGAAATTCGCCTAGCTGGTGATCGGGAAGATCGGTACGTCGATGGAAGCGAGCTCTCGTTCGAGTGGCATCGTATTTCTTCACCGACCGATGGGACGCACGAGCTTAGAATTGAGGATGTCGGTGCGTTTGCTGTTTTCAGTAAGCAGGGGCGCTATGTCTTGGACCGGTGGATTCACTATCAACTTTCTAGTGTTCTGACGCATCGGTACATCGTGGATGTTGCGAACGCGGTTCCACGAGCAGAGATACAAGCACCAATGAGTGGAAATGTTGGTCTGCCAGTTCGATTCAACGCAACGAATAGTTCTGATTTCGAAGATCGCGCCTCGCTACAATACCAGTGGTCCTTGAAGTTTCGTCCTATCGGCAGCTCTTCGGTTTTGAGTGAAACCGATACTGAGATCACAGAGTTCACTCCAGACCAGCCTGGAGACTATGTCATCGAATTGAACGTCTTCGATGGCCAAAACTGGGACGAGACGCCGGACGAGGTCACTATCGTCGTTCAATAGCCCGCCAACTCGGGCCCAGCCTCGCTCAAAAGATCATTGTGGACGGCCCTGTGCAATCCAAGATTCCACCAGTTGAACCTGCTCTGCGCTTAGCGAGGGGAAGCCAAGAGGCATGCCCCGGACGTCTGGCGATTCTTGCCCGCGCTCCTCCAGTTGGCGCGCGAGAAGATGTCGGACAAGGAGTGAAGTCCCACTTGCGTCCTTGACGAATATACTTCGCCGCTTGCCATCCTTGCCCAGCGAACCCGATCGAATTGCCTGGTAGGATGAGAAGTCCAAGCCCTTGGCGGGAAAGCCTAAGCCGCCTGTGTTCCCTGGCCCGCCGTCCCCTAACGCCAACTCTTTTGATGAGTGACAGTGCCAGCAAACGGTTTTGAAGACCTTGGTAAACACTTCGTCCCAGCGCACCTCTCGCTCAAGCGCTGGAAGCCTGCCGGGAATTTCGGACACCGGACGGGGCTGGGCATGATGGTGCCAAAGGTACGCGGCCAAGCTGGTTGCCTGAGCGCGGGAAAAGCCGAAGTTGGGCATTAACGTGTGTGGGTCGATGGATTGCGGGTTCATCAGCCATTCCACCAGGCGACCACTTTGAAAGCGATCTCGCGTCAAAAACAAGTCGGGAGCCAGCGCCAATTCATCTCGGCTCGGCTTGGCTGTAGCACGACTTCCCGCAGAAAACTCTCCACCCCCGGCTTTGCTAGCGCCGAAGCTGTGGCAGGACCCGCAAGAAAACTTCTCAAATAGAGTTGCGCCTTGGGCCGCCGCTTGCTTCGAAAACACTTCCTCTGGTGCTTCCTGCGGCACTAGTGCTTGTCCGAATATGCCCGCTTCCGCATCGCTCATTGCCAACCTGGGCATAGTCGCCTCGAGCCCCGGCCTCTGATCCACTGGATGCAAGAGCTGCGAGCGGACCCAACTCTGGCGCAGCTTCTTCCCTATCGAAATTAAGGATGGTGCGACGGGCAGACTGTGAATGTTGCTGCGCCATTTGGCAACGAGCTCAGGTTTGGCCTCATAGTTTCCATCGAGGATTTGACGATGACAACCTACGCATTGCTTGTCCGGCGGGGCCACTCCAAAGTTTTCACCCTCGTGACAACGATTGCACTCAAATCGTTTGATGAGAGCAATCGCTTCTTCGGACATCGCGGGCGCAGGTTTGACAGCGATCGCAGACGGGGCAATCTTGTCACTCGCAACATCCTCTGAAGCCGATGAACACGCAGCCACAAATCCGAGAACAATCCAGGGCAGTATGCGCACGCGGCTAACCACTAACGCCAATGTGACAATCAAAGAATGCGACCCAGACCATTTGTCGGCTGCGTCGGTTACGAGGCATTGGCGCCGAATTTGCGTCCTTTGCTTCGGTTGCGAGGCATTGGCGCTGAATTGCCCTTCTTTTGCGTCCTTGTGCACAAGCTCTTTTTCTTGAGCATGGACTTGCAGCTTTGAATCGCCGCCTTTGCCGATTCCGTCTCGCCAGACTGGGAGCGAAGTTTGGCCAAGGTTGCAAAGGCAAATCCATCTGGCATCAAGTCGCGTGTTGCCAAATCTTCCAAGATGGTCTTCGCTTTAGCCGAATCTTTTTTACTCAGCGCATAGCCCTCGGCAAGACGGGCTAGAAGTAGTGGGTTGTCTTGGTTCGTCTTGAGATTGCTCTTCAGGTCATCAGTACCGTTTGAAACTAGGTAGTTACTTACTTTCAAAAACCGGAATGCCGCAGTGGCTCGTATCAACTGCACTTTTTCCTGTTGGTTCGATTCAAATCTGTATTCATAGCTGACCAATTTTAGGGCCCGTTTGTTCTGTCCTCTAGCCAACAGCTTTTCAGCCTGCATGATCTGTTTTACTGCATCATCACCATCTACAAACATGGCATTGCCACACGCCAGCGCGATAGCGGGGACAATTACCGGGGCTGAGGTAACAAGGGCGACGGAAAGGAATAGATGTTTGAGCATGTATTGTGACCTAGACGTTTCAAACAACTCAAAGTTGCATGGCCTAGGGAAATATCCCGTTGTTTTTATGGCAGTCGAGCAACGAGGGCCATAGCCTGCCGGTCAATCGATGCCGTAGCGCTTGAGTTTATCGTAAAGGGTTCGCAGGCCGATGCCCAATTGTGCTGCTGCCACTTTTCGACTGCCCTGTGCTGCCGATAGAGCGCGTATGATGGCGCGTTGCTCTAGTTCTTGAAGGGTTTGGCAATCGTCCTCGGCGTCAGCGTCAGAACTGTGAGCTGGTTCCAAGGAGAATTGCGCAACATCGATTATTTCCCCGTCCGAAAGAATCGCAGCTCGCTCTAGCGCGTTGCGTAATTCTCTTACGTTTCCAGACCAGTACGCTTGCCGCAACTGCTCAGACGCATGGGACGTTAGACGCAAATTCGGACGTTTGAGATCGATCCGGATTTGGTTTAGCAAGGTTTCAGAGAGCGGGAGGATGTCCTCACGGCGCTCTCGGAGAGGTGGCATCTCGACGGGAAACACGGCGATTCGGTGGTACAGATCTTCTCGAAAGTGCCCCTTCTTGATCTGCTCTCGCAGGTTTCTGTTGGTCGCTGCGATCCACCGGACATCAGCCTCAATGGTTCGGGTGCCGCCAACTCGCTCAAACACGCGTTCCTCGATTACACGCAAGAGCTTTGCCTGCAATTCGAGTTTCATCTCGCCAATTTCGTCCAAGAAGAAGGTACCACCTTGTGCCAATTCAATGCGTCCGCGCTTTCGGGATGTCGCGCCGGTAAACGCCCCTTTTTCGTGTCCGAAGAGTTCGCTCTCAAGCAAGTTCTCGGACAAGGTGGCGCAGTTGACGACGACGAATGCTCCCTTTGCCCGTGGACTCATCTCATGCACAGCGCGTGCTGCGACTTCTTTGCCCGTGCCGCTTTCGCCGACAAGTAACACTGTCGCGTCGGTTACCGCGACCTTGCCCAGTGCGTCCTCAACTGCAACCATGCTTGGGGCGCCATAGGAGAGCGGTGTCCGGGTTTGATCTCGCCGCGTATGTTCAACGATTCGCTTGAGAGTACGGCGTTCCAACGCCCTTTCGGCGAGAAGGCGCAATTCACCGGGAGAGCTCACAGGTTTTTGTACGAAGTCAAAAGCCCCCTGCCGCATGGCTTCCACCGCGTCGCTCACGGCACCGTGTGCTGTCAAGAGAATCACTTCGACTTCGGGTTGCTCGTCGCGAAGAATTCGTAGAACTTCGAGCCCACTGATGCCGGGCATGCGCAAATCTGTGATGACTAGATCAAAGCTTTCCGCACGTGCCAGGACAATGGCCTCATCGCCGGTCGCGGCCTGAACAACGGCATGCCCTTCGGTTTGCAGACACTCGGCAACAAAGCTTCGTATGCCCTCCTCATCATCAACAACAAGTATGCGACTCATGTTTTTCCTATCGGTATCTTGATTCTAAAAAGCGCCCCGCCCTCTTCATGATTGCTGGCTGTAACGCTTCCTCGGTGGAGTTCTACCACCCGCCGGACAACGGCGAGACCGAGCCCCGTTCCCTGCACTCTGGTGGTATGAAAGGCATCAAAGACGTGATCGAGTTGGTCCTTGGGAATTCCCGGGCCCCAATCTCGCACCTCAAACACAAGAGAAGCGCCTTCCTGCTTTACACACGCCAAAACCTTTCCGTCCGAGGCTTCGGTCGCATTGCGAAGTAGATTCGAGAGAACCAGTTGCATGCGGCCGCCATCGATCTCGCACTTCGAGGGCGACGAGGCGGTATCAATGACGATTCGGGATGAGTTCACATCCTTACTCGCCGCTTCGAGAATTTCTTTGGGGCTGCAAGGCGCTGTCCGAATCTCACCTGTGCGGACAAAGTCCAGAAGGTCAGTCGTTAGGGTTTCGAGGCGTATTGCTTCTTTGACGACTCGCTCTGCTTTG
>JAESTW010000077.1 GCA_016763395.1 Kofleriaceae bacterium | reverse complement strand
CTAACTGTCGCAATACCTTGCGTATTGCGAAGTTTTGCAACGCAGAGATGGCGGAAAAGCCCCGGTTTCGACGGGGTCTGACTTTCACCACGGGCTGCTAAGGGGTTTTCGCCCCACGAAAACGTCTTGTGCCGAAACGGCAAAAACCCCTGGTTCCGTCGAACTAGAGGCTTTGAACCAAATAATAAGTAGAGTAATTGAACTAAGTTAAGATAAGTAAATAAAAGTCTAAGCTATTGTAACTAATAAGAAAGATAGAAATAAAAGTAGAAGCTAAACCACTCGGCACCAACCAAAGCAACCGGCGTGTGAAAAGTAGTAAAGCAAGGCTTGGGCCAAGTTCGGGAATATTTGCTAAGTACCTATTGTTTAACAAAACACTGGGGATGCGATGGGGGGTCCGTCGGGGCTTCTATTGAGCGAAACGACATCTTTGTCACATTGGCAAAATACATGCGCAAGTTATTGCGCATCCCTGCCACAATGGCTCAGATTCCTCCTAGTTTCGGCAACTTGCACTCAAGTACGCACGATGCACCGCTTGTTTTGGGTGGCGCAAATATGGTACCCAGAGTTTGAACATTCCTCGTTTAGTACTGCAGGGCGTTTTTCTGGATTTGCCGGCCGCGATTGCTGCCCGCAATTGCTGCTCATTGGCAATCCACAATATCTACCACTACGAATTATCGCTAGAACAGCCCGACTTAAGTAGTCTTTCGCAGATATTTTCTCTGCGAGAGAACGAGTGACAAAACAAAGAGTTTCATGACATGTCAAAACGAAAATTGGTCGTTAGTGCCGAAGGGTCGGAGACCCGCGTTGCTCTCTTAGAGGGCTCCGAGCTTGCCGAATATTTCTTAGAGAGAAAACGAGATTCCGGAATGGCCGGAAACATTTACCGCGGACGCATTAGTCGCGTTCTTCCGGGTATGCAGGCGGCATTTGTCGATCTGGGACCAGGAATTGAGCGGAAAGCCTACTTGCATGTAGCCGAGATACTCGGAGCTGGTGACGAAAAGCGCCTCTTCGATGGTTACGATAGCGATAGCGATGACGACGAGGGCTCTCCTAAGAAGAAGCCTAGTAAAACCAGGCGAACACAGCGAAAAGTTGCTGGCCGTCGCAAGATCGAGGATATGGTCAAAGAGGGCCAAGATATCCTCGTGCAAATCGTCAAAGAGTCTGTTGGCGACAAAGGTGCCCGAATCACTGGCTACCTTTCTTTGCCCGGACGCCACGGTGTCTTCATGCCAACGCTGGAGCGTGTTGGCGTATCTCGTAGGATTTCTTCTGAGAAGGAACGACGACGACTGCGCAAGCTTGTCGATGAAGTTCGCCCAGAAGGCTCTGGCTTTATCATCCGCACCGCAGCGGAGGGAGCCGAGGCTCAAGAGATCAAGGACGATGTCGACTACCTTCTCAGGCTCTGGGAAGAAATCGGACGCCGTGAGAAGACGAGCAAAAAGCCCGGACTTCTCTATCAAGACTTGGACCTAGTTCTACGCATGATTCGCGACATGCTGCGTGAAGACGTGTCCGAAGTATGGATCGACGACGAAGAGCAACACGCGCGAGCACTGCGCTTTACCGAAGCCTTCATGCCGACCTACTCCGAGCGCATAAAGCTCTATGAGGGGCGAACACCGATTTTCGACGCGTACGGCATTGAAGCTCAACTGCGAGCATCCCTGTCCCGCAGCGTTCCACTAAAATCTGGTGGCTCCCTGGTCATTGACCAAGGCGAAGCGCTCACTGCGATCGATGTCAACACCGGCAGCTATGTCGGTAAGCGCGACCTCGAATCGACGATTACCGCCAACAACCTAGAAGCCTGCGAGGCGGTCGCAAGACAACTTCGCTTGCGCAACTTGGGCGGCATCATCGTAATCGACTTTGTCGACATGGACAAAAGCTCGAACCGGCAACTGGTTTGGGAGAAGTTCAACGAAGAGTTAGCTAAGGATTCCACTCGCTCCAACTGTACGATGATCAGTGAACTGGGCCTCGTGGAGATGACCCGCAAGCGAACACGAGAGTCACTGCACCAGCTTTTGACTGAACGCTGTCCGACCTGTGAAGGCCGCGGTGTGGTCAAATCTGTTACAACAGTTGCCTACGAAGTCATGCGAGAAGTTCGCAGAGTGGGAGCCGCTGTTGACGCAGAGAAGATCATTGTAGAATGTCCGCCTCTGGTCGCTGCCTGGCTTGAGAAAAACGAGCGAGACTATCTCGATCACCTGGAAAAACGGTTTCAGAAACTCGTCGAACTCAAACCAACTCGTGGCTTGCCTCCAGACCAATACAAAGTAGAAGGCAAAATTATGAAGATCGAAGAACCGACCAAGAGCAAGGGCCGTAGCTCTTCTAAAGGTCGCACTCGCTCTCGCAAGAAAAAGCCCGAGTCAACAACGACGACTGCAACCGAGTAGGACCTGCGATGAGCCTTCGGAATCGATTTGTGAACGGCGTAAACTCTCTCTTTGAGAAATTGGGAGATGAGAGTGCGCTTGGCAAAGTAGATCCGGTGGCTCTGGAGCAGGAGTTGGCGCAGCGTGTTGCCGCTAGGAAAAGTGCTGGCAATCCGGCGCCTGGCGACAACAAAGCAGCGAGGATCGCAGCAGCAGGCAAAGCGGCGCTCGAGAGACGAATCGCTTTAGCGAGCAAGAGAATTGCTCGTATCCACAAAGCTCGACAATCCAAGGCGGCGGCCCGGAAGCGAGTGGAAGAGGCGGCGTACAAACGTATGGCGGAAGAACGCAGCCGGCAAGCGCCACCGCGCACCTACTCTGCGCCACCGAGATCGAGTTCTAGTAGTTCGAGAAGCTCTACTAGTTCCAGCAGAAATAGACGACGCGGCAGCAGATCCTCAATCTTTCAGAACAAGGACATTGCCAGTCACTACAAAACCCTTGGGGTCGAGTACGGTTCGGACGTGATAACGGTAAAGAAAGCGTATCGAAAGTTGATGCGTAAGTACCACCCGGACTTGCATCAAGACCCCAGGAAGAAGAAAGCTGCCACACGCCTCGCTGTGAAGATCTCTACTGCCTATGACGCAATAGAGAAAAGCCGGAAGTAACTTCTGGCTCGACCTCCAACTCGACTAGGGCAGATGTCCGAGGCGGAGATAGTGCGCCGGCCCAGCGAGAAGAAATCGTTTCTCGGCGTGTCGAATGGCAGGACAAGCATGAGGCTAACTACACAAACCTGAGCGAGGGAAATTACCGCTTCAGGGTAAAGGCCATCAACACCTACAAACATGAGAGTG
>JAESTW010000887.1 GCA_016763395.1 Kofleriaceae bacterium | reverse complement strand
GATCCAGGTCTCGATATCACCAATAGCAGAGATGGTTTGCAGTGCGGGGTCTTCAGCATTGGACAATCCTCGGCCGAACTCCAGCCCTTCCTCGTGGCAGATTGCCCGCGCCAACACCCGGACAACAACGCGTTGAGAGTCTTCGGACGGATGCGCTGCCACGCGCAAATCCAAGCTTTCATAGACGTTCCGGTCAATGTCCGCGAGTTCAATTTGAAAACGATATAGAGTAGCTGTCAGTGCCATAATCTTGATTGTCTCTTACTCTCTTGAAAATTCGCCGCTAGTCCGCCAAGCCAAAACCAGCACTTACTTCCCGCATCTCCCCGGGCGCAAGTCCATCCAGGCCTAATCCCTCTACCGCAACTCGAATCAGTCGCAGAGTGGGAAATCCGATTGCGGCCGTCATTCGCCGAACTTGACGGTTTTTACCCTCGCTCAGCACAATTTCGATCCAGGTCGTAGGAATGGACTTTCGCTCTCGAATCGGCGGCTCGCGTGCGGGGAAGTTGATCTCCCCCAATCGCTTCGCGCCACAGGGCAGACACTGATACTTCTTTATCGTTATGCCGCGCCTGAGTCTCTCGAGAGCAGGCTCGTCCGGTTCACCCTCAACCTGAACCCAATAGGTCTTTTTCTTATTGTGCTTCGGGTGAGAAAGGCGGTGATTCGTCTTGCCATCATCGGTCAGCAAAAGCAGCCCTTCGCTGTCTTTGTCTAGTCTGCCAACGGCATAGACATCTTTGGGAAGCCCAAAGTCTCCCAGGCAAGCTTCACCGGGAGTGTTCGGAGTAAACTGGCACAACACTCCGTAGGGTTTATGAAAGAGTAAATAGCGAAACCCATTGCTGCGCGCCGCTTCGGACTGCTCACCACGCAAAAATTCATCAAACGCGTCGGGTATTTTCGCTTCTATACACAGGTTTCTGTCCGAGAATGGGTCGTAAAGCTCCAAGCGACAAGCGTGCAAGAGAGCTCCCTCGACCTCGCTGAGGCCAGCAGGATCGACGCCATAGAGCCTATCGCCAACGATCGGAAACCCGGCCAGCGCTGACTGTGCTCGAATTTGATGCATGCGTCCGGTCACCAATTCAAACTCGACCAAACTATGTCCGCCACGCTCCTCGATAAACCGGTACTTGGTGATAGCTTTCTGCCCACCTTTGAAGACTTTTTCCATGCGCTGCATTCGCTTAACCGTGGTCTTCTTTAAGAAGTCGACAAGCTCGCCGGAATCTGCGGGACCTTTGCCCCTACATATCGCTCGATAGATCTTTGTCGCCTTGCGCTCCTTAAAGACCGAAGCCAGAACTTCGTTTGCGCGGTGACTTTTCGAGAAAATAACGACTCCTGATGTCCATAAGTCCAAGCGGTGATGCAGCGCCAAATACTCATCACCACTTCCTTTGCGCCGGAGATAACTGGCCAGGGCGCGAAAGAGATCGGGTCTGCCGTCATCCAAGGTTTGGTGAATCAACCATCCACGACGCTTGTTCACTGCAATATAGTCATCGCTTTCAAAGAGAATATCCCTGCTAGACAGACGAATGGCGGCAAATTTGGGCATCGCCCGGCCAGCCTAACAAGTTTCGGCTTTTGATGACAAAACGATGGCTTCGAAAGCGTCTCCACCTAAAGCGAGATATACTTCGCCTCAGTTGCTGGGCACGTTGCTTGGCATGGAACACAACTTGGGAAAACCTATGAACAATCACAACAAGACGTCTCGGCGTTGGACTCGATTGTTGTTACTCGGAAGTACCTTAGCATTCTCTGCCCCGCTTATTTCGTGCGCCAAGGACTCCAGTTCTGACGACAAGAAAAAAGAAGAAAAAGCGAAAACAGAGGCAACCGCTAAGACAACTCCTAGTGTGACAGCCGACACTGCAACCAAAACCGCGACCGCGGACACCAAAACAGTCATGCTCAATGTATTGGGCATGAATTGAGGCGTTGCATGTCCACCTAGGGTAACCAAAACCCTAAAATCTGTGCCGGGTGTACAGACTGTTACTGTTGATTACGATGCCAAAGAAGCTCTTGTTGTCTTTGACTCGTCTAAAGCAACCATAGAACAAATGACTGCAGCGCTCAAAAAAGAGAACTACGAAGGTAGTTTGAAGTCTTGGCCTGAGAGCTAAGCTCCCCCGAGAGTTTGGGAGGTTTTCGCTTCCCAAGCTTTCCATGACATTGATGGCGCGATAGCTGCTGCGCAAAGGACACAGAGTTGTGAATTTTGCATCACAGTTTCCGTCCAAACCTTTGAAATTGCGGTCGCCTGAAAGCGGCACGTACATTGCTCTTATCGCCGGACGTGAGCAATAAACGAAAATCCCTATCTCTCTATCTTAAAGTTCCTCTTCTCGCTGCAACACTCGCCACCGGCATGATCGCCTGTGACGATTCCGACAAAGCTGGCCCCAGCGAGGTTCAATCAAAAATTCAGAGCAACCTGCCCGGACTTCTCGATTCAACGATCGGAGCCGCTGACTTTCTCGAACATAGCCAACAGCTCGTTGCACTGGGAAGTAGTGTAGACGCGATCACGGCCATAACAGCCCCAATCTTTGGCACTGCGGCACAAACAGATGATCCAGTGCCCTTCTTTGCCCACGCTGATGATGAAGCTGAAGATGGAGATGAGATAAATTCTCAAGAGATCACTCAGATGCTTGTTGAGCAACTCTTCAACGATGCCAACTATCAAGGTGATGGAAACTACGCCATCCCCGCGAGCCTAGTTTGCGCTAGCGACATCGAGCCGGGGCTTCCAGGCGACGGGCTTCCAGGTGACGGACTGCCAGAAGACCCTGTTCTCGACCCGGACTGTGTATCCAATTTGGCGGCGATTCAACCACTCATACACGTAGAGAGTGCTGGCGACGGGTTGGACTTCGACCTGCTTATCGGGCCGGACAAAGACAACCCACTAAGCCTGGAGCTTCGGACAGGTCGTCTTAGTGTCGTAGCCGATTTAGCAGCCGCCAAACGATCTGCCGAGCATATTTCGAGCGTCACCAATGACCCCCTCGACTTGCCCCAAACGATTGAAGGCGTTGTTGCAGCTACCATTGAGCTTCATGGCACCAAGGATGTCTCTCTATCCCTCGCGATTCGTTCGGACATCGCCATTAGCGGCGACATTGAGGGAGAAGCAGTCAGCTTCAGCCTAGAGGCTACCGACCCTCTTCTATCCCTTCGGGTGGACGAAATTGCGCAGGAAGTTACCGCTCTGGTTGATCTCAAGCGCACGCAACTCTCGATTCCACTTCACCTTTTCGCGGGCGATAGTGTAGACGACCAGCAAGGAGACCAGGCGCTGACGCCGGACAACCGACGCCTCGACATCGACTGGAAAGGGTATTCAACAACTCTTAGCCTAAGTGAGGCCGCACAGAGTTTCGCGCTCACCAATATCGGTCTGGGAGATGGCCAGTCGACGCTGAAGCTAGACGGGCAGACATTCTTCGCGCTCGAAATGAACGCTGACAGTGGACATGCCTTCGACCTCGACATCGCTGAGGTTGCTGGCGCCCTACCTATCGTCGCAATAAGCCCAGAGCTTGACCTGGAACTATTCTTAGACATGCGAATTGTTGCCGAAGAAGGCGATGAGGAGGTTCCCGCATCGCTTGCTGGCGAGACCTACGTGCTGGAAATTGACGGTGCTGCACCATCGATTCAGAGTATTGAAACATCACCGGACGAGGGAGCAATCAAGGTTGTCACGGGCGAAATGCGGCTCAGCAGCAGTAGCGCGACTGGCGACATCCAGGTGATTGCCGGACAATGCTTAGTTGGTAGTGAACTCACAGAGGGCGAACACGATATCCTCGGATACTTGGCAGCTGGCGACTGCCCGTAGAGCCAATAGAGCTGTTTTGACAGCCAACATGTATCCTACTATATGCTACATTGTTCCCCAGCAATAGACTTTGGGTGAAACACCGGCCGCGCGGAGCACGATCAGCAATTTGCAAGCGAAAGCTGGCCGAGTTCCCCGCCTTCTGCATGGAATTTTGCGACTGTCCCCACTCAGTCAGGAGATCAACTATGCATAGCTTTCGTGAAACATTCGGATCCTGTTCCTTGGCAGTAGCCTTGGCACTAACTGGCGCTTGCGCTGCCACTAGCGCGCAAAGTGGCGGCACAAGCTCCGCTGCTCAGCTGCCAATCACAAGAGTAGTTCTCTACCAAAATGGTATTGGCTACTTTGAACGGCAAGGCAAGCTAAAGGGCAATCTTCTGACTCTTCAGATACGTCCTTCGCAAATCAACGATCTGCTAAAATCTCTTACTGTCATCGACAGGAACAAAGGCCGGGCGATGAGTGTTTCGCTGCCTTTGGAAAAGTCCAGTGCACAAATACTTAGCGAACTGCCAGAGCAAGTCCGGGGTGCCGGTGGCTTACTTGATGTCCTACGAGTTTTTCGTGGTGCGCGCGTTACTGTTAAAGGAAACGAAGGCAGCGTTAGCGGCCGAGTCGTCGGCGTTGAATCGATGGAACGTATCAGTGATGAGACCACAGTAAAGGACTGGCGTCTGACCTTGAAACAAGACGGCAAGCTGCGAGTCTATCCGGTCAGCGCTATCACTAGTATCTCCATTCACGATAGGACACTAACCAAAGGCCTTGACCAAAGCCTCGACGTCTCGCTCAACGAGGGCAACTGGAAGCCAATTTCGCTCTCCGTACGACTTGCCGGAAACCCCAATCACGACCTGGTAGTCAGCTACATTGTAGAGATGCCGTTGTGGAAACCTGCCTACCGATTGGTAATTTCGGACGAAGGAGATCCACTCTTGCAAGGCTGGGCCGTGGTCGACAACGTGTCCGGGGAGGACTGGAACAATGTCCAACTGAGTCTCGTGGCCGGAACTCCCATGTCCTTCCTTTACGATCTGCATACGCCTCAGTTCATGGGACGAGTCGACCTGACTCCCAATTCAAATCGTAAGGCAATGGCACCTACCATTGAGAAATCAGGCAGGGTTTCTCGCCCTGAAAGTTCTAAGAATTTACTCAACAAGAGTTATGCGAAAAAACGTTCCGCCCGGGGACGGTCTTCTAGCGGCATGCCTTCAGCTCCTGTTTCGTCCCGATCTGAAAGCTACTACGACAAGGACGACGATGATGAATCCACCGTTGCGCCAGTCCGAGACATGAGCAAAGAACTGGAACGACAGGTTCAGAGCAGCGCCCAGGGTCAGAGCGTCGGTGCTCTCTTCCGCTACGACCTAAAACACCCGGTTACGGTTCCAGATCGAAGCTCGACACTGGTATCGATTATCAACGAGCGAGTGTCTGGAAAAGAAGTTGTCTACTTCCGTCCAGAACTCAT
>JAESTW010000886.1 GCA_016763395.1 Kofleriaceae bacterium | reverse complement strand
TTGCCGCTAGCGTCGACGACTATTCTGACCTTTATCGTTCCTTCCATTCCTAGTCCGGGCTCGCTGCCTACAGCAACAGGGATTGCACCTCCAGGCGACAGGCTGGCTAACTCGAAAACTTGTCCGCCGGGAAGATTGGAGTCGCTAGGCTTGTCAGGCACCGTGACCGAGAAGGGTGGCCACGAGGGCAATGCATAAATCGCGCCGTGTCCGGCTTATGGAGTGATGATAGTGTCGCTCTCTTCGTTTCCTTTTCTGTCGTCTTTTTTCTTGGGCGAGACCTTGGTGCGAAGCGCGAACTTTTCGATGCCCACACCACGAACCATGTCGATGACTTCCATGACCGCGCCATGAGAGATGTTCTTGTCACCGGCAATGACCGCCTTGCTATCGGGGAACTCAACATGAAAGGCGCGCAGCATCGGTTCGGCATCGCGGCGTTTGTCCGCAGCAAAGCGCTTTTCTCCTTTTGGCACGGTTACTACCAATATGCCATCGGAGGTAATCGCCATGTTGAGGGTACTTTGCACCGCGACGCCGGTAGTGGCTTGGGGAGAATCAACAACGATTCCTTGGGCTGCGATCATCGGCGCGGTCACCATAAAAATAACCAGTAGTACCAGCACAACGTCAACTAAAGGTGTGACGTTGATTTCAGCAATGGCACCACCTTCGTCTTGGTACGAAGAACTCGCCACTAGTCTTTCGCCTTTGCTGATGGCACTGTCTCGGACTCTTTTCGCTTGTACATCGCGCCCAAAATGGCATGCGCCAATGCATCGCTGTGAGCCAAGTGAGCCCGCATCTTTCGATTGAAGACGTTATAGGCAACAACCGCTGGAATCGCGACCAAGATGCCCACGGCAGTCGCGACAAGTGCCTCAGAGGTTGAGCCCATCACCGCATTGATACCGCCAGTCGGGTCAGCCTGCAGGTCATTGAAGGCTTTGATAATTCCCAAAACGGTACCAAAGAGTCCGATGAAGGGAGCGTTGTTGCCCAAGGTGCCGAGGATGACTGTGAGCTGCTCGTAGCTTTCTTTGGCGGTGATCTTTACGCTATTCATAGCCTCGGAGGCGGCGTCAATACTTGAATTTCGATGCTCCACGCCAGCCAGAGCGACCAGAACCGCCATCGACTCATTTTGCCCAAACTCTTTTGTCAGCGCATTGGGGGAGTCCTCGAGAACTGCCCGGACAGCTTCTCGTTGGAGCTCGGCGTGGTCAATAGAACGCCGCGAGAAGAACATCGCGCGTTCGACCATTACAGCGACGGAGAGCACACTTAGCGCAACCAGTAGGTAGAGAACCCATTCGGCTCCCAGCAGTGCAAATGCAACAATTTGATCGGTCATTGGTATTTCCTTTAGGCTGGCTACTGGGGGAAGTCGGTTTCGCCCTTGATGACTTCGCGCATGATAGACGTGGCGTAGCTGCCTGAGGGTAAGTCAAAGCAGATTTCGACGTATTCATCGCCTGCCTTAACACTTGAACCCGACAACACAACTGATAGAGGCCGGCGAGTTCCCATTGCGAGTTTTCCCAGTGGCTTGAAACTCTGCAACTCGATCTCTTCGGCTTTGAGGTGCTTTTCTTCGCGTTCGAAGGCTGGGCTTCCCTCTGCTGGGCACTTCATTTTGTGTCCGAACATGGGGCCAGTGAGGGTGAGCTCACCAGCATCAAATCGCTCTTGGTCTGTATCTAGGTCTTCACTGACAAACATGCCACCGGAGTCCCGTTTTTGCAGAACCTCGCCAGTGACCAAGGTGCTAAAAAGCCCGTCATTCATTCGATCTTCTAAGTAGCGATTGAAGAGCAGAGATTGGTAGGCTGAGATGTACATGCGACGTTTTCGTCCACGCGGAGGTCTGCCTTTGATTTCTGTACCGGTGACTAAGGCCTTGCCAACACCAGGGTTGTCGCCCATTCGGCCAAAACGTTGGGCACCGTACCAGTTGGGCGCGCCAGGAACCACTGCGAGTTTTTCTAGAACCAGAGTCGAACGGGATACGGCATCTTCGACTGAGCAGCTCAGATCTCGGACACGAAGGATGAAGCGGTTGCCTTTGAGGTGTCCGGTTCGTAGCTTGTTGCCATGTCGCTCAGCACTGAGAATTTTAACACCCTTTATCTCTAGCGCGAGCACGGCCTCGGGGGTGATCGGAGGTGGCAGTGAGACCATCTGCCGAGTCACGGCGTATCGATCTTTCATTCCGGCAATGCCGATGTCGCTGTCGCGAATCTCGAGAGCCTTGGCCAGTTCGCCGAGCAAGAATGCACTTGTCAGCCCGCGCTTCTCAATCCATGCAAAGACGTGATCTCCTTCGCCGCAAGGCATATACGCGGGGATTTCTTCCACCTGGAAATCTTCGAGGGAGGTGCGAAGGCAACCTCCAATTCCTGGAACGTCGGCAGTTTGATACGGCAGTAAAGACTCTGAGTCGGGCATGGCTTGCGGGGAGAATACACACTAATCTGGCGAGATGCATAGAATCGTAGAGCCGAGCCGATTGCTGGCTGTTTACCGGCGGCGGCGCAAGAGCAGGAAGTGAACTACTGCGCTTCGATACATAGCTCGATGCGATTGACCACAAGAGAGCTAGATGAGGGGCCCGCTTTGATGCGAAGCAATACACCATCATCACCAGCGGCGAGCGCTGCGCTCATGTCCGCAGAGTACCATTGGTAAGGCGCGCTATTGGCAACTAGGTTTGTGGGCGAACTGCCAGTACCGGAGAAGGTCTGCCAGTTGAAGCTGCCACTCGCTGTCGTGTTGTAGCTACGTCCATAGATCGATAGCGTGGCGGACTGAATCGTGCTGACGCCCAAGGTGCTGAGTTCGATGTCGACAAAGTTTGAACTGTTGAGCTGTAAACCGCCAGCGCCGAGAAAGGTATCGACGTAGGAAGGTGAAAAGCCGATTTGATAGCCGTACGAGGCGGTTTTGTCACGCGAGGTGTCGGGCAGACCATTGATTTCGTATCCCGGATAGGCGGTGCTGCCTGGGCCATTGCCTAGCCACCGAACTCGGTAGGCAGTTTGTCCGGTAGCGCCCGATATGCAGGGGCCGCCAGAGATAATGCTCGTATTTGCGTCCAGCTGGATCGCCGCGTCTAGCATCGCTCCACCTCCATCGGACACCACCCCACCATCATCCGAGATCACTCCACCACCGTCGGAACCCGCTCCACCACCGTCGGAACCCGCTCCACCACCATCGGACACCACTCCACCTCCATCGGACGCTCCACCTCCATCTGACACTGCTCCACCATCGGAGCCGGAACCGCCATCATCGCCGGCCATTGAGGCATCAACGCTTGCATCCCGACCTCCATCGCCGCTGGGGTCTGAACCGCAAGCGATCGCGGTTGGCAGGAGTAAAAAGAAAAGAAGGGAAGGGAAGACTTGGGGAGGCATACCCCACTTCTACCGAATTGCGATTCTAGGCGCTACTGCAATCGCTCATGCTTGCTCATTTGCAGGCGCACACTGCTCCTACAGGTTGGACGAGCTATTTCTTCGTCTGCCAATCACGGAAGCGAAGGTCAATTTCCTCACTCAACTTATCGTAGTTTTCCCAATTGTCTTCCACGCCAAACATTGTCTCCCTCTCTGGTGCGAGTACAATGGCGTAGTCCTCTAGGTATTTGCCAATTTGGAAGTCGAAGTAGAAGCGACAAAATGCGTTGCCCACTTCGTTGAGCATGGTATCGGAGAGTTGTCCGCCCATGCTCTTGTAGACTTGGGGGCCGCTTAGGTTTCGCTCTGCCAATGATGCCAGTTCGTTCTTGAATTGCTCCGACGTTGAATCGGAGAGGAGATTGTTCACGTACAGCCAAGTGACGAACATTCCGGTGTGAACATAGGCTTGCTCTGCGGGAATCTCTTCTTGTTCTAGAGCGCTCTGGTGAAATTTGACATCGTCGTATACTCCGTCGAACTCGTCCGGTGCGTCCCGGTCTGCTTCTTCGGACAAGCCCGTGATTGCTTTTTGTCCCAAGGGTTTGCCCGGGTCCTCAAGCTCAATCGGATATTCATCACCGCTGGCAGCGCTGGCACTAATCTTAATTCCCAGTGAGGCAGTGACTAAAATCCGTAGGGAGATGGAGAGAGTTCCCGCAGGCGCTTTGTCCAGTCCGGTAATGACATACTTGCCAACCGGCGCGTTGGCTTCACGTCTACTGGACAGACCTTGCATCACAAATATCGTGAGGGACTCTTGGTCGTCGACGGCGTTTGAAATCTCTACCGTCTTTTCAACCGGCACTTTCGTGCCCGCTCCAATAATTTCTACTAGCTGCTCACCAAGAGCGATTTTGATCGAAAGAGGCAGTCGCCCTTCTTCGATATCATAATTTACAACGAGTGGAAGTTGCCGATTGTCCATGGCTCCGAGGCTGCCGAATCAGTGGAGAGAGTGCAACTTCCTCTGCCAGTTATTCTGGCGCCATCAGGCGAAGAAAGAAGTTCGGAGCATGATTGTTGGAGAGATTGGCCGGGCCCAAGGTCTGTGGGAAGGGCGCGCTGCCATCTGCGCTGACAAAGGCCATCGGAAAACTCGGGAATCCGCTTCCGTTTACGACAATATTCGATGCAAAGGGGCTGATTGCAGATTCAGCTTTGCCCATAAGCCAGTAGGTTCCGGGCATGATCTCCTGGGGAGTTTCCAGCTCTTGCTCAAATGTAGTGGCCACGCCAGCAGGCATATTTGTGACTTCGTCCATCGCGACAATCAAGTCTGCGGGCGCGCCACTGTTGTCCGAATAGAGTGCGATGTGTCCGTCCGCGCTCGCCCCATCGGGCGCTCCAGGAAGTCCGACGAAGCCCAAACCAGTGACGTAGCTAGGCGAGTCTACAACAATTGCAAAGCCCCAGATGAAACTCGGCAATGGACCGCCAACGTTTCGATTAAAGGCATCGGGGAATCCTAGGTCATACTCCAGCATGCATTCATTTAGGTAGCAAACACCTCGGCTTTGCACTTCGCAGGTATCACCGCAGATAAAAGGCTCGGGCATTGGCTCAGGCTCGGGCATTGGCTCAGGCTCGGGAGCTGCGTCCGAATTGTCCTGTTGCCCTGCGTCCGGGCCTAGCATCTCATTCTCTGGTGATACTTCCCCACAAGCGGCGAGTGCAAAAAGGGTGACGAGGGCGCAAGAAGTGAATCTATTCATAACTATCTCCTAAGGTGTTGGGTTGTCTATCGCTTCCCAATTGAGACACTCGTCGTGCAATTTCGTCTCAGAATTAAGTGAGGCCAGAGCATTGGAGCTGTGGCTATACGCATAGCCAGGCCATCGAGGCGTCGGTCCAAATCAAAAGAAAAGCGGCAGAAGAATTAGCCATCTGACGATCTAAGTTACTGAAAATTTTGAACTGCAATGTAGGCACAATGCATGCATTGCCCCACAACATGATCAAGAAATCCTCCCTCTTCGTCTCCCTCCTCATGGCGCTTTCCGCTGCTGCTTGCACGGTAGAAGCGCCTGTTGAAGAACTCAGCAAAGATGACGTCCGGGCCATGCCAATCGACGACAAGGCTGATCACATTGACTGGTGTGAAGTTTTCAACTGGTACGACGATGGTGTTTGTGACGAATTTTGCGCCAGCCCCGACCCAGACTGTTTCGTTACTTGCGAAACGTCAGATTGTCCGATCCCACCAGAGTTTTCCCCACGTCCTTGCGACAATGGCACTTTCGTCTTCGGTAGCGCCGAGTGTGTAGCCGACCAAGAGAGCCGAACTTGTGGTCTTCAATTCGATGCTCCCGACTGTCCTGAAGATCGTATTTGCGAAACGTCCGAGTGCCCGGAACCGCCAAATTTTTCCCCTCGTCCTTGTGAGAATGGAACATTTGTCTTTGGCACCGCCGAGTGTGTAGCGGACCAAGACGGAGACTGCGGTCTCGAGTTCGACGCTCCCGATTGCCCAGAAGATCGTGTTTGCGGAATCGACGAGTGTGGCCCGATTCCCAATTTTTCTCCACGCCCTTGCGATGACGGAAGTTTTGTCTTTGCCAGCGCCGAGTGTGTTGCTGATCTGAATGGTGACTGTGGTCTTGAAATAGACGGCGGTAGTTGTCCCGAAGACAGCGAGTAATTTTAGCTTTTCCTAGACTAACTTTAGATTAACCAGCAGGTTTAGCTGCTCAACGTGAGGGTCCTCAATGTCATAGTACTTGAGGGCCTTTGCCAGTTTTGAGAGATAGTCTCGGTTGCTACCGCTCGGCCCATGCGAGCGAGAGATAACTTCGGCAATGTTCTCAATCGGAGTGTCGCCAAGGTAGTTTTCGTCATCTCTGTCCGCAACGTAAACCAGCACATCTTCAACCGGGCCAATGCCATCGACGTAGAGTGTTGTCCGAACTTGGACGTATCCTGCCTGCTCGCGCCTGTCGAGTTTTGAGAGAACCGCCGGGGCGGTGTCACCATCTATTTTGTAGGCTGTTCCCCAGCAATCGGTATCGGTGCTAGCGACCAAGGTCACCACTCGTCCGGGCGAGGTCTCCGTACCACGGTGGTCGGGAGAAGCCTGCCAGAAACGCCGCTGCCAACCTCGGATGTAGGCCTTCTCCTTGCTCTGGTACTCAAAGTCTGGCCGCCAAATCAGAGAGCCATAGCCAAAGATCCATTGTGCAGACATCGTTGTATGATAATAGGGCAAAAGCCCGCACAGCGCTACTGGGCCAACTCAGATGTACTTTGACTCAGTCCACGAGCGACGCGAATAAGCTCCAAGAGCTCTTTGCGATATTTGCTGGGGTTCTCTCCGAGAGCGTCCGATGCCATTGCCTCGACCCTATCCCACCCTAGCTGGCCAGAAAACTCCGAATGCTTGAGCAAGAGCGCAAATCCGGCGACAGCACTTGCGAAACGCATCTCGGTACTCGCGCCTGCTGAACTCTCGTTCTCCTCGCCAATGTCTTGCGTCAACAAGTAACTTTGCTCGCCATTTGGAAGCTTGTAACGCAAGCGCAGCTCCGCAATGGACTTTCCGTTCGCTCCTTCTTTTGGGAGAAATTCGTATAGAGCACTCACCGAATGCCCGGGGCCAAGTTCACCAGCATCGGCTGCATCATTGTCGAAATCTTCATTGGCCATGACACGGTTCTCGTAGCCAATAAGTCGATAGTTCTCGACCATCTCAGTGTCGAACTCCACTTGGATTTTGACGTCTTTGGCGATCGTTATCAGAGTAGATGCACCTTCTTCAACCAAGACCTTCTTCGCTTCACTCACCGAATCGATATAAGAATAGTTGCCGTTTCCCTTGTCCGCCAATTGCTCCATCGTCGCGTCGTTTAGGTTGCCCCGTCCAAAACCAAGAACGCTCAAATACACACCACTTTTGCGTTTTCTCTCGATAAGTTTTACAAGCTCGTTTTTGTTTGTCATGCCGACGTTGAAGTCGCCATCACTAGCCAAAATGATTCGATTTACCGCGTCCGGGTCAAAGTTTTGCTCTGCCAATTTGTACGCAAGCTCAATGCCTTGTCCGCCATTGGTTCCGCCACCACCTTGCAGATTGTCGAGTGCTTCCATGATTGTATGTTTGTCGGCCCCGGATGTCGGCAGAAGGACCGCACCTGCTGCACCCGCGTAGACGACAATAGAGACACGATCGTCTTCGCCGAGAGTGTTGCTAAGCATGCGGAAGCCCTGCTTGAGCAGAGGGAGCTTGTCCGATGCGGACATAGAGCCTGAGACATCGAGCAAAAAGACTAGATTCCTTTTGGGCAGTGCGGAATTGTCGAGTCGTTTCCCTTGAATCCCAATTTTGAGCAGCTTATGTCCGGGTGTCCAAGGACTACTCGCAACCTCGCTGTGCACTGCAAAGGGACGATCGTTCTCCGGACCCGCATAGGCATAGCGAAAGTAATTTATAAACTCCTCTACCCGGATGGAGTTGGCCGGAGGCAGGTGCCCTTGACGCAAAAAACGCCTGGCGTTGGCGTAGGAAGCCGTGTCGACATCGATAGAAAAGGTTGATGTCGACTGATCGGCAGCCGAGGTAACCTGGTTCTCCTGGTCACTCTCATAGGTATCTCCACTCTCGCTCATCGAGGCGGGGGCACCCATCATCGATGAGTGGTCCGCAGCCATCGCACGTCGATTGGTAGCACTCGAAGCGGCGTAATCCGAGTTGTTTTGCGCGCCACAAGCTAGAGTGCCGGCGAGCAGTGAGAGGAAGAGTGAGTTTCGAATTGAGATGAACATGCCAGCACAACGCCTGGCATAGCTTCGACCTTACACCTCGCAGGATGTTAACCGAGTGTTAATTGGCGTCGACCGCAAGCGCGGCTATCGAGGAGGATATGCTGGCGCTGGTGCCGATCCTGCTATAGGCATCAGCCGTACAGTGCAAAACTCTCCCTCCAGTGTCGACCAGTTGTTCGTTACTAGATCGACGACAAGAGGTACGATCGTGTAGAAGAGAAGGATGTCCAGAATGAGCCAGACTGCTTCGATAGAGGTATTCATGTAGCAGCCCGCTGGGTGGTATCCTTGCATCCGGACAGAGACCACTAGCTTTTCGTGGTTGTTTACAGTGATCCGAGTTGGAGTGATTCCCATCGGCTGTCCGTTAACCGCGATCTCCGCCCCAGCTGGGCTACTCGTGACCGTGACCACTCGTTGATCTTCTGCAAATAGTGTTGCACATGAAGAAGTAAAAAACAAAATTGTGAATAGGGCGACAATGCGAGCCATGGGGGAAAGCTAGCAAGCTCGTGTTGTGTGGTGCCAGCCCCCACTCCGCCTATAATACGTCTATCTACGAATCTTCAGAGTCTGCGATTGCGTACGAGCGATCGCGATCTGCAGCGATGTCGGCCAAGATCGACTCGATATGTGCTGCAGATACCCGCTCAACTGTGTCCAAGTTTGTTTGCGCGATCCTGTCCGACAGAGAGGGTTTGGGCGGTGTACTGAGAAGAGGCAAAAAGGATTCAAGATTGTCGGCGAAGACAGAACCTCCGGAGGCTGAGTCGGCATTGCTTACTTTGGCAATCGTTTCTCGGCGAACCAGCTGAATGGTGGGGTCCGGGGAGCGCCGAATAAAGGGCACGAGTCTGGCGGCGGTTTGCATGTCCGCTTCGGCACTCGGATGAAAACAGGCCATGGCCAGGGGAAGCTCGCCTCTGGGATGGGCGGCTGCGTGGGTTTTCCCGACGGTAGCCACAAGACTGCGAAAATCCCGGGCGCTTAGTTTGAGCTTGGGGAAAATAAGCAAGGCAATTTCGACTTCGCTCGCCTGGGCAATTTCTTCTACGTAGCGCCCAATATTTTCATGCAAGCTGCTGTTGTCCGAATCGCCCCAAAGTATTTCACGGCGAAACCGAGGTGTCTTGCGTACTCTCTTGGCCCATGGACAAAAGTCGTACTCCTCGACGATTTCCACGAGATAGCGGGTGTTAATTCGCAGAACCTCTACTCGGGACTTTCCTTCGCTCACCTCGGTAGTATAGGCAGGTTTCGCGAAAAAGGCGGTGCTGCTTGACCTAGTGGTTAGACGTCGTAGAATAGGCGCAATGAGAAAAATGAGACTATTGCTAATGTCGTCATTGGCGATTGCGGGGTGTGGTGGCAACGGCCAACTGCGTTCTGAAGTCGCTGATTTGCAAGTTTCGATGGAGGCAATGGAGGCTCGTCAAACGCAATTGGAATCCAGGCAGGGGAGTACGCCTTCGACTGCAGGGCTCGCAGGTGTCGAGTTAAATGAGGGCAATGCCGAGCTTTTGGCCGAGATTGAGCAACTAAGAGAGACACAGGCTGAACTCTTGGCGCAGATCAATCGAAGGCCGCCACCGAGGCCGCGACGTCCTCGGCCAGACACAGCGGCGGTATATTCCGTCGATATCACCGGCTCGCCTTTCGCTGGTGCGAAAAACGCCAAAGTCACCGTTGTCCAGGCATTTGAATTTGCCTGACCGTATTGCCAGAGGGTCGGTCCGACTCTCGAACAATTACTAAAAGACTACCGTGGCGACATCAAAATTGTCTACAAACACTATGTGGTGCATCCACAGACAGCAACAGCTCCTGCTCTCGCTGCGTGCGCTGCCGGACGGCAAGGCAAGTTCCGCAAAATGGAAAAGGTGATTTGGGAGAAGGCCTATGGAAAAGGGCGCGATTTTAGCCAGAACAACCTGAGTCGGCTGGCCAAGGGAGTCAAGCTCAATATGCGGCAATATCGGACAGACATCGCTGGTGCCTGTAAGGCGATTGTCGCCAAAGATCAGAAAGACCTCGCTGCAGTCGGAACCACTGGAACACCAGCCTTCTACATTAACGGGCGATTCCTTAGCGGCGCGCAACCAATTGGAAATTTCAAGAAGCTCATCGATGAGGAGCTTGCCAAGGCGAACAAACGGATTCGCAGTGGCCAAGCGACGGCTCAAAACTACTACGATGTTTTCGTAGAGGCACCCGGTCTTAAAAAACTCGGAGCGCCGACTCCGTAGCTCAGCTGGGTGGGCGGCGTTTGTCCGAGTGGAGGTGTGCTCGGACGAACTGCTTTGACAGCCCACAGAAACAGCAAAAAAAAAGGCTGAAGACGCGAAGTCTCCAGCCTTTCGGGTCGCCAATAGATGGCGGGTAGTAGAAGGTAGCGGGGCTTAGAAGCCCATGCCGCCCATACCGCCCATACCACCCATGCCGCCCATACCACCCATATCGCCACCGCCGCCGCCTGCAGGACCTTCGTCCTTAACAGGCTTGTCGGCAACTAGAGCTTCGGTGGTCAGCATAAGACCGGCAACCGATGCAGCGTTGATGAGTGCAGTGCGAACAACCTTGGCTGGGTCGATGACGCCAGCTTTGATGAGGTCTTCGTACACAAGAGTTGCAGCGTTGAATCCGAAAGCGCCTTTGCCTTCGACAACCTTGGATACGACGATAGAACCGTCGACGCCAGCGTTCAGCGAGATTTGGCGAAGTGGTTCTTCGATAGCGCGTCGTACAATGTTGACACCGTAACGTCGGTCATCGTCAAAGGTGAGCTTGTCGAGAACTGGCATTGCGCGAAGAAGTGCAACTCCACCTCCAGCAACGATTCCCTCTTCGACTGCAGCGCGTGTTGCGTGCATTGCGTCTTCAACGCGTGCCTTCTTCTCTTTCATCTCAACTTCGGTAGCAGCACCGACTCGGATGACAGCTACGCCGCCAACAAGCTTAGCAAGTCGCTCTTGCAGCTTCTCTTGGTCGTAGTCGCTAGAGGTCTCTTCGATTTGTGCGCGGATCATTTTGACGCGAGCTTCGATGTCGGACTTGGCGCCAGCGCCGTCGATGATCGTGCTGTTGTCTTTCGTGATGGTGATGCGCTTGGCACTTCCCAGGTCTTCAAGAGTTACGTTCTCAAGCTTGAGTCCGAGGTCTTCTGTGATTGCTTGTCCGCCAGTGAGGATAGCGATGTCTTTGAGCATCTCTTTGCGGCGATCGCCAAAGCCTGGGGCTTTGACTGCGCAGACATTGAGTGTTCCGCGCAGCTTGTTGACAACCAGGGTTGCCAGCGCTTCGCCGTCGATGTCCTCAGCGAGGATAAGGAGTGGCTTGCCAGCTTTTGCTGCTTGCTCAAGAACAGGAAGGAGGTCCTTCATGTTCGAGATTTTCTTTTCGTGAATGAGGATGAGAGCATCGTCAAGCACGGCTTCCATGCGCTCTTGGTCAGTCACGAAGTA
>JAESTW010000885.1 GCA_016763395.1 Kofleriaceae bacterium | reverse complement strand
TCAAATATGACATAAAATGGCATGTTCGTCCGTACAGTGATTTCTCCAAACAGAAAGAAACCCTATGAACTCAATAATTACAGTACTCGCTCATATCAAACTCAAAGATGGCATCTCGGAGGCTGCTCTACTTGCTAAATCAGACAAATTCCAGCGCGAATTCGTCGACAAGCAGGAAGGCGTTTTGCGTCGTGAACTCGTTCGCAAGTCCGCGGGAAAGTACATCGACATCATTCAATTTCAGAGCCAAGAACACATGGAGAAGGTTGTCGAACTTGAACAGCAGTCCGCGATCTGTGCCGAGTTTTTCTCGCTTATGGACATGGACAATGATGGTGAAGAAGCGATGCAGGTCTATCCCTCGCTAACAACCTATCAGAGCTAGCCGTTTCGACAGGGACCGAGGCGACGTGGTAGGCAAGCAAAGCCCGAAATAGAAGTGTCCGACGCGGTCCCGTGAAGTGGTCGTATTTCTGTCTTTACGCCATCCTCGATGTCTTTCTCATAATCGTTGACACGTTCCGGATCGAGGTCTAAAACTCGGCATGAGGCTCGCAAAACTGGCTCTGCTGAAATTGGCAGTAACAGCCACCCTTCTAACCGCATGTTCCAGCGCCCAGACAAGGCCCCCGATCACAGAGGGAATATCAGTCACGCTTGCCGATGTTGTTGAGCAAGAGATGATCCCATTTCGGGGATATGCCTTTCCCCCTGAAATGCTGACATGGCTCCGTGCAAATCGGGTCGTCATGCTGGGGGAAGTTCACGGGGTTGTGGAGCACGAAGAACTTGTACTGGCGTTGCTAAAGGAGTTGCAGAACACCGGGCTACGACACTTACTTCTCGAAGGACCCCAAGCAGAATCCTGGCTAACAGATCAGTACGTATTGGGTAAGATAGCCGTACTTCCGCCGCTCGCGGAAAAGTATATGCGCTCCCTCCTCGCACCCCTACGAGAATTCAACAATACCTTGCTTGATGACCAGAAGGTGCATGTTCATCAAATTGACATCAATCATGCTGACTGGGCATTCCCGAGCGCCCTAGCGATGATGCGTACAGCAGGGCTAAGCCACCCATCCGTCTCAACTTTCCTCAACGCCATCGGGACCGCGTCCTCTACAGGCAAGAATTTTAGCGCCTGGCGAAAGGAAAACTCCAAGACCTACCTCGATCTACTTGCCAAGTTAAATGAAAAGCTCTCTGTAGCAGAGCCAGGTAAGAGCAGGGATACGAGCTTGACAATGGTCGAAGTCGCGCAAGAGAGTCTAAAAATTCGCAATATATGGGACACAGAAGGCGAAAATGCGGCGCACCCTCGTCGCGAGAAGACAATCATCTCCCTGGTTGAGAACCTTCTGGAGCTAGAGCCAGGCCCCGTACTCATCAACATGGGTGGATTCCACGCCCAACTAGAACACGTGATGGGCACACCGAAGGTTTGGGTAGCTGAGCATCTTCAAAAGGTCAGTGCGCAAGCCAAAGGCTCTGTTGCTAGCGTATATGTAGCACTTGCTCGCCAACAAGCAGGAGAGCGGGTTCTCTTTGATGTCTCGGACACTCCAGAACCGGGGGAGTTGTTTGCGCTCATCAATACTCTTACAACAGACTCCAATGTGTATTTGCCACTAGAACACAAAAGGTTTGGAATGGCACCGATTCCTGTCAACTACCTGGGGCAAGTTGTACACCACTCGCCGCAAAATCAATTCGGCGCCTATATTCTACTTAGGTCCGGACAAATGAGGGAGCGATAATTCACAGCACCTTCACCCGGAGACTACTAGATGTCGTCGGCATAAGTAATGATGGTTTATTGGGACGGAATTTTGGTTCAGGGCAAGACGCGAAACAGCAGGAATACCGGGGTATTCCCATGTCGAGTAACGCAGCCATGGGGCAAAAGGCCGAGCTAGAAACCGTTAAGACTTCTGCCGGGGACATCTAGGGTAGCAATCGATGTAGAAGGCTCGCGCGCACTCGGTCCACTTGTCCTTGGTTAAAACCGGACAAGCAGCGAGCGTGGCGCTCAGGAGCCATGACATTCTCTCGGCCACCACCGTGCTCAAGCCCCAGAGCATGGCCCATTTCATGCGCTAAGAGCCCGGACCGCAACTCGGGCTGCATCTTGGACAACTCGTGAATTGACAGGAAAATCACGGGTGCCGGCAACTCATTGAGCGCCCGTCCGAGCAAGAGAGTCAAGCCTTCGACGTCATCGCTGGGCGCGGCATATGGCGATAGAGTCAGTCCGGCGAGGTGGGGCAACTGCATTCCCAAGACGCTCTCTTTGGCAGCAATTCGATCTACAAATACCACCTGCACCTCAACTCTATTGTTCGGCCTCAGCGCTCCCAAAAATGCGCGCAAAGGTGCACTAAGCACAGGCGCCAACAGAGCATCGCGCTCCGCTTGCGTGAGTGTTCCAGCCGCAGCTAGCGCTATTGTGGCATCCGGGCTAGCTCCGACAAAAAGCGAGGGCAATGACAGAGAGTGCATCGCGCCCGCACTCGAAAAGTCGATTCCGATTGCCGAGAAAATCGTCTGCAAACCTCGAGTTTGGCGCAACACTCGGTGGTGAGATAGGCTCTCTGGCGCCCAGACTTGCACTGAGATTGTCTTCCCCAACTCTTCTCGGACACTGGCCCGGACATTACCTGGGCACGCAGTCTGGCCCGTCCCCGCTGTTTTTGCGAAGAGTGGTTCAACAGCTACCGGAGTGCTCTCAGACTCTTCGGACGATCTAGGTTCGCCCTTTTTCTCGCCCGCGCAGGCAACGAGAAAAAGAGTCGCAATACATAGCGAGCGCGATCTATGCAGGGTCCAAGGGAACATCAATAGAGATAGAATCTATGTCAAAAATTTCAATCCGATCAACATACTGAGGCAGCCCCAAAACCCGCAGCACATAGGGAGCAAAGGCTCGGAAGCGCAGTCGCGCCTCAATATGAATCGGACCTCGGGCATTTGCACTCGTCGGAATAAACAGTGTATTTGTCCGGTCATAGAGAGGTGAAAGAGAATTTGAGTGGTGCTCTTTCGCTCGCCAGGAAAATATCTCAGGGGTTCCAAACTCGTTGGTAAAGCGCGAACCGTACTCAATCAAATCGGCATCACCAAATGGCTCTTCATCGGACCAATAATTGCCCAAATCACCGTTGGCGTCGAGAGTACCTGTTTGGTAAATCACGTTACTATCGGCGTCTGTAGCGATAACCTCCAGCCACACTTGCCGATTGAATGTCGCTCCAGTTGGTAAGTTGTGGGCGACGATATTGTTGCGAACCGTAACAAACAAGTCGAGCTGTTGTCCGGGAGAAACCGCGCTAGCATCCAGCGTTATCGTCGCTGAGCCCTGCAATAGGTTTGCGACCCGAATACGCATTTCCTCGAATTCTTGCGCGCTCAAGAAGCCCTCTTCCAAGGGCAGCCCAACCCCAACAAAATAGTGCTCATGCAGTTCTCTCTCCGAAGAACTCGCAGTCGCCTTTCCGGTATAGGTCTTCATATGACAACTCTGGCATTGCATATCGTTCTGCGCGGCAGGTGACTCCAGCCACTCGGCGTAGGGACGCTCGAGATTGAGCCCACTCACTTCCACCACATCGTGGCAGCTAGAGCAAAGTAGCGAACTCTCGAATAGTTCTGAATATTCTGACTCGTGAGCCGATGATGGACTAGCTCCTTGAATCGGACCGCGCATCGGTCCACCAACGTCCATTGCCAGCCCAGCGTTAAAGGGCCGCTCAATCGAACTAATGGTGTGACAGGTCTCGCAGTTCACACCTTCTAGCGAAATCGCTTCCAATTGATCGAACTCGAAGCCAGGCTGAATATCGCCGCTGCGGGTTCCGATGGGAGTGTGGCACTGCAGGCAAAACTTGTCCTCTTTGCCAGCAAAATCCTCTTGCCGGATTTTAACCATTGCTCGATATACTGGATCGACCATCGCGTACGAGTGCATCGAGGTCTTCCACTCTTTGAAATGATTCTCGTGACAAAAGCCACAACTTTGCGCTCCCTTGAACTTGCTACTATCCAAGCTCGGCTCTAGCGGCATTGAGAGAGGATCGCTCAAGATGTCCGAATCCGGCGGCTGCGCATCGGGTGTAGAGGAGGAAGGGTCACCGCATGCCAAGAGCAGTCCTGGTAGCAGAACTATTCCCAAAGCCCAAGTTTGGGATCTACGTCGGTTTACAAGGTAAGCACGGTTTCGATTCGACATCAGAGACTTTCCAGAAAGAGAATTAAGTCGTTTTGAGAAATCTCATCGAGTGCCTTATACGCCGCGCGTACGCCGGCCGCCTCCCCATCGTGAGCATCAATCGCCTCTCGCAAGGTGTCGGCCGCGCCATTGTGCATGTACGGCCCGGTGGAGCCAATCCCCCAAAGTGGAGCTGTACGAAATTCTCGCATATTGGCAGAGGCATCTTCGATTCCAAGGGCGCCCATGGGAAGTATCTCGTGCAAGAGCAAATCCGAGTAAAGCGCGACTGGGGCGTTCTCTCCCTGCAGCGATGGCATGTGGCACTTGGCGCAGCCAACCGATGCAAAGAAGGCTCGTCCTCGACCTACCTCAACAGAATCGGCGGCATTTCTCGGTAGTGGCGCTCCCAGATTACTCATAAAAAAGAGTAGAGACTGCGCTTGCCCTAGGTCCATCTCTGGGTCGGCGACACTGTCGTTGTCGTTGATCTTGCCAAAGCTCAGCCCGTCTTGAGGCGCCAGCGTCATGCCAAGTTCTACTGCGACAGCATCTCGGACAAACTCTTCGAGGCTGGGCACTTGGGCCTTCCAGCCAAATTTTCCAATTCGGCCACCGTCAGTAATTGAAACTCGTCCGGAAATACCATCGCCATCACTGTCGTTGGGATCTGCATTGGCCGCAATCGTGGGTTCTGCAATGCCATCGATCAGGCCGACACCAAAGAGTGACGGCGACTGCCTATGTTCAAAGATATCGGCGTCAATCTGGGGAAAGTTCCCACTGTCAAAAAGCACAGTACTCTTGTGAAGAATGCTGGTTCCAACCTGGGGCATGATGAACTCGCCCGTTGCTGAAGTGATTCCATGCCGCATGACGTTGGTACCGCGAGGGCCCGCTCCGCCGATTGTCGGTTCAAAGTGACAAGCGCGGCACGAGTCTCCGTTTAGCCGTGGCCCACCGAGACCATCTGCCGGGCCGTGTTCTTTGTCAAACTGCGCTCGGCCAATAGAAAACTCCTGAAGCTCTGCAACGCTCAAATCGCGCTGTGGCCCGCCATACTCACCGGCCGGAGGAATTGCCTGGCCGGGCAACAAAAGTCCGCCGGTGGCTTGGTCGCGGCCACCAAGACTTAGGAGAAATTCTAAGAGGTCGGTTTTTTCCTCAGGGGAATAGGCAGCGTAGCGATCGCGGCTTTTTGTCGCTTCTCCCCCATGCCAAAGAATTGCCTCCTCAATCGTGGTTGCCCGACCATCGTGCAAATACGGGCCAACAGCCGCAATTCCCCATAGAAGTTGGGTGCGAAACTCAAAGGTATCGGCTTCGCCAAATTGAAGACCATCATCAAGCCCTGGTCCCATGTCATGCAAAAGCAGATCGGAGTAGGCTGGAATCGGACCACGAGGTCCATGCAAGCGCGGCGTGTGGCACTTGGCGCAATCGGCACCGTCAAAGAGGTCACGACCGCGCACGGTCTGGGCTGTCTCTTCTTCAAATAGAGGAGCAGCCATCATCATCGACGCGGCTACCAGGTCAAAGAGAAGTTCTGGTTCGAGCTCTGGGTCTAAGAATTCATCGATGTCACAGTTTGGTCCAGTAGGGGCAACAGCTTGCGCGTATTGAGCCAATACACCGCCATGCAAGGAGAACGCGGCCATGCTATCTGAACCTTGCGCACTACTATTGATTGGCAAGCGCGCACGCTGAGCCTCAGTAAGAGGATCACTGGTGATTCCCATATGGTTGTAGAGAGGCCCGCGAATAAAACCCTCAATCGATGTTGTCTGTGCTTTCAATCCAAAGCGCCCGACATCGTATGTATCAATTTGTCCATCACCAGTGGTATCCCGTCCGGCTAGCAAGTGAGCCCGTCCCGAAATGCCGTCTCCGTCTTTGTCGTCCGGATCTTCCCGCTTGATAATCTCCTCGGAACTGAGTTCCGCAATCAGACCAACACCAAAAAGAGGAATGGGATTTCTCTGCGCAATGACATCGATTGGCGGAGGATTAAAGTCAGCTGGCTCTTCCGTCTCCGGATTTCGCATATACGGAGCGGGCCTAGCGCTGTTGTCATCACCATAGAAGTACATGCGAATCACGCCATCGATGGCGCCCTCTCGACTTTCGAAGGGTGGGTCGTACTGGTCCTTAGGCAGTAAAATACGTTCTTCTGGAGGGACAACAACACC
>JAESTW010000884.1 GCA_016763395.1 Kofleriaceae bacterium | reverse complement strand
CTTCCAAGGCAAGTACCAACTGCAATTCCGTGCCCGTCCAATTGGCGACTACCGCTCTTGGGATCCACTTGTGCACTCGGTCGATGTTGCCATTGACTCGGTTGGACCCAATATTCTCACGGACAAAATCGAGCGCGAGGGTGGCGAGCTAGTCATTCCGGCATTCGACAACGTCTTCAAGCACGAAGTCGAAATCGCTCTAGGTGATATTGATTCTGCGACCCCAAGCACCGAGTGGACAACAGAGTCTGTGTCCTACAGCATTGCCGAAGGACTGGCAGTGGGCGGCGAAGTTCGAATCTTCTCCCGCGATCCACAGGGTAACCAAAGCAGCATTGTCTTCCGTATTCACGATGCTGAAGAACCCGCCACAACATCCGGCGGTTGTTCGACAGGTGGCGACAATACTGGGCTGATCGGATTCTTCCTACTGCTCGCCGCACTGGGATTGCGTTCTTCACGGCTGCGTTCAGGGCTTGGTCGCAAGCTTGTCCGCCATGCTCCTATCGCTGGAGTTCTCTTGGCGGCAATTTCTTTTGCACCAAGTTGTAGCTGCTCGGGTGACCCTGCTGCTGGCGCCTGCTTGATTGACGAGGACTGCCTTGGCCTTTGCGAAGAAGGCGAAATCGGACAGTGTTTCGAAGATACCTGTCGCTGCCTTAGTGACCTGCCCTACGGCCGAATTGGCCAGTACTCCTCGATGGACGTTGCCGCAAGTGGCTCCATCTGGGTCTCGGCGTATGCTGCTGAATACGGCGATTTAGTAGTCGCCAACCCCGCTGCAATCGGCCGAATCCCAAATAGCGATTGGCAGTATGTTGATGGCGTTCCCGATGGCCCTTTGGTTCTTCCACCGGGCGGTGTCCGAGGCGGAATTAAAGCCGACGGAAACGACGTTGGTCAATACACTGACATTGCTGTGAATGCCGATGGTGTTCCGATGGTTAGCTATTTTGACGCTACAACCGGCAGCTTGAAATTTGCGGCTCTCTACGATGGTGAGTGGCACAACCATGCTGTAGACGTCGGCGACCTCAGCACCGATGACATTTTGCAAAGCAAGATAGCCGGACAGTACTCGGCCATCTCTCTCAGTAGCGCTGGCGTTCCTACCATTGCGTATTTCACTCGCGTCGGTGACACCACCGAAGTCCGAATTGCCCAAGCAACAGGATCTGCACCACGCTCCGCTGGCGAGTGGACAATCACAGCCATCGACTCCGCTATCGTTCCCGCCGACGAAGAAGCGGCTGACGTGCTCACCATTCCCTACGGAACCGGACTCTTCATTGAGCTTGTCCGAGATGCTAGCGATCTTCCCATTGCAGCGTACTACGATCGCATCAACGGTGATTTGCGAATCGCCCGCCAAGAGAACGGCACCTACGTTGTTGAAACCCTCGTAACTGATGGCGATGTTGGTTGGTATCCATCAATCGAGGTCGATCCATCGGGCGTCTTGCACGTAAGTTATGTTGATGCAATCAACAAAGACCTTCTGTACATCAATGACGCTGACCGTGTTGTAGAGCTTGTTGACGATGGGTACCGCATTGTTGGAACAACCGAAGATGGCCTGCCTCTTCCCGAGTTTCACTTCGTTGGAGACGACAGCAGCATTGTTCTGATTAGTGGCGACATCTTTATCGCGTATCAAGATGCGACCACTCACGAGCTTCTTCTGGCCTCGCCAAATGCCTCCAATGCTTGGGGACACACAGCCATTGCGGGTGACGAGATTCCTTTTGAAGGCGCCTATGGCTTCTTCGCCAACGCCGAGTTCGACGGCAGTGACATCACGATGTCCAGCTTCGTACTCGACCAAGGCAACTCGGACAGCTGGGTAGAGCTCTTCCGGCAGTCTGTTGTTATTGACTAATCGTTCTGCTCGGTGACTGCTGCCCCGTGACTGCTGAAAGAGCAGCCATACTCTTTGACCGATACGGCTCTGATACCGTATCCGGTCAGTCCTTAGAACCGGGAATTGACTACTGGTTCTATGGCGACGATGCCTGCGTTGCCTACCAGAATACCGGTGGCTCATGGGTAGCCGTCGGTGGCCCTATCTGTGAGAAGTCCGGGCAGGCCGAAGTCATGCAGGCTTTTGCCAAGGCGGCTCAGGACGCTGGCAAGCGAGTTCGCTTCTTTGCTATTGAGACAAGCCACGAGGGTTGGAACTCGGTTTCCATAGGTGAACAAGCTGAGTGGGATCCGAAGCAGTGGTCCACCGCCCTCGCCAGCAAGGCTTCACTACGCGAACAATTGCGGCGTGCAAAAGCCAAAGGTGTCCGGGTTCGCAAGGTATCCCGGGATGAGATCTCGGATGTCGAGTCAACCGTACACTTACAGGTCTGCCGGATGGTCCGAGATTGGCAGAAAAACCAAGCGATGGCGCCCATGTCATTCTTGGTCAGGCTCGACATCTTCGGCAACCCTGAGCAAAAGCACTATTTTGTTGCCGAGCAAGACAACAAGGTCGTCGCGATTCTCGTTGCCTTGCGCATCCCCGCCCGCCAAGGGTGGTTCTTTGAAGATGTATTGCGAGCCCACGATGCGCCAAACGGATCCATCGAGCTGCTCTTTGACCACGCGATGCGCAGTGCAGAATCGGGCGAAATCGAAATTGTCAGCTTTGGCTTGGCCCCCTTGTCCGGCGAGGTTTCCAAGTGGCTAGCGCGTGTCCGAGATTATTCTCAATGGCTCTACGATTTCGACGGACTGCGAGCATTCAAAACCAAACTGCTGCCCTCGCGCTGGCGGTCAATCTACCTCTCCTTTCCCGAAGGTGAAAAAGGGATATCGGCCACCATCGATTCACTCACGGCCTTCGCGGGCGGCAGCTGGATTCGCTTTGGAATTCGGACAGTCGTACACGCGCAGCCCACCTTGATCTGGTGGCTCGCGCTCTTGCTCATCCCCTGGACAGTGCTACTCACCGCCACTCCCACGGGTACCTGGTTTCCCAGTCTTGAGATCAAGTACGCCTGGATAGGCTTTGACTTACTGCTCTGCGCTGGCCTTATCAAGTTGGCGATTCACTGGCGCAGGCTACCGGCGGCACTTTTGGCATTTATTTGCGCGCTTGATGCGAGTCTCGGGGCCTATCAACTCGTGCACTACAATCAGTTTGTTCTGAACTCTATATTTCAGTGGAGCATAGCCGTATTCACCATTCTCGCCCCTTTGGGTGCATCACTGATACTCGCACTGGGAGCACTTTCTCGTCATAAGCTCTACCATCCACTGCGGTGACTTCGTACTACGCCAGCCAATAGCATGATATAGATAAACAATTAGCATGGCTCAGATGAAGCAGGATGAAGTGGCGAGCAAGCCTTCGCTCCTGGATAGGCTGGCGGGAATCGAGCAGGCAGGTGATACCGCAAAGCTTCACCATGAGCACATGCGTCGCCGGATACTTGTCAACCTCTCGCTTCTCTGCACTGCGATCATTATCGCGGCGGTTATCCAGAGATTCCTAGAGTTTGGTGGCCAACCACTGACCTACTCTATGATCGTCGTCGGTGCAATTACCTTCTCTCCAATTATCACACTTCAGCTTTTCTCAGATTTTGTCCGGCCGGCAAAAGTCCTCTGCATCGGCGGTTTGTTCAGCCTGACGCTACTGACCTACATGACTGATGGCATCGCGTCGCCAACAATGGCCTGGGTCGCAGTGGTATCGCTCTTTGCCACCTTTATTGTCGGCAGCCGCTTCGGGTTCTACATTGGAGTTCTGGGCAGCCTCATAATCCTAGGATTTTTTCTGATCGCATTCTGCGATGTGCCCTTGCCGCCCGTTCCCGACGAGAAATACATATTGGGTGGTCGCGTCATCGCACTTGCGGGCCTCTCCTTTGCCATTGGCCTCTTGGGGTATCAGTTTGAAAGCGAACGCAAAAGGGCCCTCAAATCCAGCCTTCAGCTACAGGCAGATTTTCAGGTTCTAATCGAGGACAGCCCAGAGGGAGTTGTTGTACTCGCGGACAACTCTATTGTCTATGCCAGCCCGGGATTGGCAACTATTCTCAAATTCACAAACGATGAGTTGCAGAACAACAACTTCATTGAATTCGCCCACCCCAAGATCCGTTCTAGACTGACCGAAGCAGTTGAAAACCTTCGGACGCCCCAGGGCAATGAGAAGCGAACCTTTGAACTTGTCCGAGGCGACAGCGAAACGGTAAAGCTCGAGATCGATCACAT
>JAESTW010000883.1 GCA_016763395.1 Kofleriaceae bacterium | reverse complement strand
TGCACCATTACCCCAGTATAAGGCATACCAAACGGTACCAACGGTACCAACGGACAGAGGCCCGGACAAACATCCGGGCCTTTTTTACGCGCTATCCAAGTCTGATTTATATGCGATACTTTCTAAATTTCCCTGCCATATTCTGCTTTGCTCTCGTCGCTTGCTCTTCAAAGACGGAAACAAAAGAGAAACCAGTTGTTTCTGCTGCCACAGAGCCCAAAGAAGCACACGCTCCAAAGCACGCCAAAGCACCGGCACGTATCTCGTTTCAATTGGACGATTCCACCGGAGAAATCTATATTGCGAGGCCCGCCAATGCCGAGGGTTCACAGATATCCCGCTTTGTTGCAAAACGCGCACAGGCTATTAGCGCATGGAAATCCATCGAGCTAGTTTTAGTGGATGGCACCAAAAAGACTCTCAGTGAGTTTAAATCCGATTCAGGGTATTTCTTACACCAGCACAGCGGAGAGGGTGTCGATTTTGTCGAGACTGATAGTGCTGGCAAGAAGGTTTTGACAATAGGGCCGCTCGTTGGCATGCACTTGCGCACCAATGCAGATCTGAGCGTAGCCCCCATAATCGATGGAAAATCTGTACTCGTCTTGGAGATTGCAGGTGAGCTCCATCAGCTGAACCCCGACGAGCTGAGAACGCTGAAAGAAGTCCCATACCCCGATGCAGAGCGAAGCGGTTGGTCTCTTCTCGACGCAGTGACTTCTAAAATTCCTATTGCGAAGCTCGCAAGTATTACAGCCCATGCCGCCGGACAAAGTGAGAGCTTTTCCCAGAGTGAGCTACAAGACAAGTCACTACAGCTGATCGTTCGGCACAACAAACGAGGCGAATTGCGGCTCAAAGTCTATCGCGCGGGCAAAGAATCAGACGAAGGATTGCGAGCATTGCAAAAGGTCGTTGTCACGCCACTTTCCTCCCTCCAGAAGTAGCTCGACACCACGGAGCAAATGGCACAGGATACCTTGACAGAGTACACAGCCAACGTAGATAAAGTCTTATGAATTTATTGTGCAAAGGCAGTACACCTCTCGTGATCGCAGCAGCGCTCGCTCTCTGTGTTTCTTGTAAATCCGACTCCAAAGAGGAGAAGGGCAAAGACAAGACTTCAGAGAAGGAAGCAGCGAATTCCAAGCCAGCGGACACCAAGCCGGCAGACACGAAACCCGAGGAAGCCAAGCCTGAGGACGACGGCACTGAAGAAAAGATCGACCCTGCTCATATGGAACAAGATCCCAATGCCACCGACACCGTCAAGGCAGTCGACTTCAAAGGCAAGTTGCCCGATGATGGCCTCCTTGAGGCCGATCAGCTCAAAGGGAAATTCCACTCTATCGCCGGCTGGACGGACAAGCACGGATTGCACGCACTGGTTTTCAGCACGACGGTGTCCGAGAAAGAAGACGAGGTTTCCTCGATGCTCATCGCTGATTTGTTCTCTCGCGAAGGCGACGCTTGGACCTCGCAGCGCCAGTTCAAAGCCTCTGTAGACAAGTGCCAGTTCGACACCGAGCTCAAGGCACAAACCGGTGACTGGTCGATTACAGACCTAGACAAGGATGGCCTCGGAGAAGTGAGCTTCGCGTGGAGTGTAGGTTGTCGCTCGGACGTTAGCCCAGTCACTCACAAGGTACTGTTGGTTACCTTCAAAGATGCCGAGTACAAGAAGTACGTTCTCCGCGGCAACACAGGTATCAAAATGGCTGGGGAGGTTGAAGGTGGCGAATTCAAAGCGGACAAGGTATTTGAAACTGCTCCCAAAGAGTTCTTAGCCCACGCTGAGATGGTTTGGAAGAACACCTCGATCGAAACGATGGAATAAGTCTTTGCTCTTGGCGGAGCCGGCTGGCAACCTCGATTTGAAGCTAGAACCAGCCTGGCCCCGCTTATCACTGATCCCATAGCGGCTAGCAACCTTGCGTCAACACAGGCTATGGAGAAATTCTTTCCCGCCGTTTGCTCAGTGCTGTTATCCTTAGGTGTTGAGTTCCGTATCGAACAGTGATTCTAGCAGCACCAGAGTTCGCTCTAGTGCTCAGGATAAGAGGACTGCTTTCGCGGTGGCCTCTCCGATCTTGGCGATTCTATACGCCTTCATCACCCTCACATACCTGATGGGAGTGAAGGGGCCCGACGGTATTATTCACCCGCTATGGATGGCAATTCCTGTGGGTATAACCACTCTCTACTTCGGAGGGTTGGCGTTCAGTGTCCGGCGCTTTCGCTACAGCCAAAAAAAAGAAGACCTGTGGATCGGCGTCTCGGTGCTGGTGATGATTGCCAACGTAACTGGCCCCTACTCGGTGAACGCCACGAATTGGAACAACTACCACTTCCTCTTCATCATACTGGGAATGGGTGCCGTAGTCTCTCATCTCAATTGGTACCTGTTTCTTATGGGGGCCAACATCGTCGCGGTACTTGTCACCACCTACGTTGGTCAAGGCAACGATACGGACTGGGCCCTCCTACTTAGTACCTGCACCATCGCGAGTATCGTCTCTGGCCTAATGGTGGTAATGCGACGAGCGGCGGTTGAGCGAGTTCATGCCCTAACACTGGATTCCGATCGCAAAAGGCAAGTAGCGGAAGAGGCACTGGCCGTCGCCGAGCGAGCTCAGGCCGACTTGCAGCAATTGGTCGCCAAGGCCCCGGACGCCGTTCTGATCATCATTGATGACACCATTCACTACGCCAACGAGACCTTTCTTAATTGTGTCCGACGCAAGCAGGAGGATGTTTTGCAGCGATCTCTTAGCGAACTCACCCGGGCTGGACGTCTGGAGACCAATAGAAGCTCGCGATTAAGCTTTGCTCGTGCAGACGGGGAAACGGTGATTTTGGAGTTTTCCGAAGCCACCAATATTCAGCAAGAGGGCAAAGAAGCGCAACTCTTCATCGGTCGCGATGTGAGTGCAGCCGACTCCGACCTGCAGGCCAAGTTGCAGCTCTCCGACCGAATGGCCGCGATTGGTGTTTTGGCCGCGGGTGTCGCTCACGAGATTAACAACCCACTCGCCTACGTACTGGGAAACCTCTCAGCACTACAAGACGACTCAGACAAGTTCGTACAGGGAATGACCGCCGAAGCAAAAGGAGAGTTCGTCGAACTGGTGGCCGACAGTTTGCACGGTGCTCACCGAGTAGCGGCCATCGTCAAAGATCTCAACTCCATTGCCCGCACTGAAACAGAGGAAAGCAAAGCCAATGTAGAGCAAGCGCTGCAGTCGAGTATCCGCATTGCGCAGCCGCACCTTACCCGCAACTCTCGGTTGCTCATCGAGATTCAGGACGTACCCGATGTGGCCTGCAATCAGGCTCGTCTGAGCCAAATTTGTCTCAATCTCATTATCAATGCGGCTCATTCGCTCCCGGACAGTCGTGACAACAAGATCACCATTCGCTGCAATCTAGCCCCACGCGGCGAAGGTGTGCTCATTGAAATTGAGGACACAGGCTGCGGTATGAGTGCAGAAACACAGCGCCGTCTTTTTGAGCCTTTCTTCACAACCAAGGCAGTTGGCGAAGGTACAGGTTTGGGACTCTACTACTGCATGAACGAAGTTGAGAAATGCGGCGGTGAACTCAACTTCACTAGCGAAGTCGGCAAAGGCACCTGTTTTCGCATTGTCTTGCCCTTTTTTCAGGCTTCACAAATCGAGAAGATCCGTCGTCCCATCGTCAAGATGACCAAGGGGATGCGCATCCTAATCATCGATGACGACGTCTTAGTCTGCCGCGCCTTGCAACGCCTGCTGCGAGGAAACGACACGATTGTGCTCAACAGCGCGACAGAGGCTATGCAGCGTATACAGACCGACATCTTCGACGTGATATTCTGCGACTTGATGATGCCGGGAATGACTGGAGATAAGCTCTACTGGAAGTCAGAAGAACTTTTACCTGGCATCGGCAAGAAATTCATCTTCATCACTGGCGGCGCATTCACTCCTGGCACAGAACAATTCCTAGGGTCAGTGCCAGCACTGGTTGTAATGAAACCCTTTGGCAAGAACAGTCTGCAGCAAGCGCTACTAGCAGTCACTCAAGCAGCGTAGCTAAGCCAAGTTTGAAGCCAACACCGCTCGCCGCCTGTCGAACCTGGCTAAGGGCAACGTACTCGGACACTCACAAGCTCATCCACTCCGCTGGTACTTCTACGCTGATTTTTTTGTTCTCTCCTTCGCCGACAACGACTGATTCATCCATCAATGCCCAAAACGCCAGAAGTGCCTCGGCGTCCGAACCGAGCTCAGGCCACTGCTCCGACGCTTCTGCAACGCACTTGGCCAAGACCTCATCGAGCGCTGCAGTCTCGCCAGGTTCCCACTACAGGCGGCCACCACCGCCAATGCCAACCAGAAAGGTGTGGCTTCGTCCAGCGCTTCCACCACCGGGTAGCCATGCATACATTAGGTCTGTGCGGTGCTCGGCCCACAGAATAAACGCGCTTCCGTAAC
>JAESTW010000882.1 GCA_016763395.1 Kofleriaceae bacterium | reverse complement strand
TTGACGCTCATCGTTTCTCATTCGTCATTTACCCAGGTAAATTCCTCTTTCATGCCTCGCCAAGAAAGAAGATCCACATCTTTTTCCTGCCACATCGGTTGTTGTGAAGCTCTCTAGGGCATCACCGCGCGGAAGCTCGATGTCATGTGAGCCGTTGTTCCGGACTTAGTCCAGCTCACATCGATAGTGCCCTCGATGACGCCGCCGCTTTCCAGATTGAGTTTAGTGTAGGTTACGGTCCCATTGTTGATGTCGCCACCGTAAAAACCACGCGCGCTATCAAAGAGCCCCGAGTCATTGGCGGACAAAGTTGCGTAACTGCCACTGAAATTTGGTGTCAACGCGCCCGTTCCGAGAGAGGCGTTCTTGGGAATGTAGATTGCCCAAATCGTAAACCCATCGCCCTGTTGATAGCGCAAGAGCACGTGACTCACGGCATCGCTGGCATCACAAAAAAAACAAGTCGAAAAAGTCGCTGAGTCGGCGTTGCCTGGTGCGCTGTAGTCGATGTTCGTTTGCGCAAAAAAGGGTTCGTTTCCTGCGTCCGGCCCCAGCTCAGAACTTGCGTCCGGCTGTGTACTTGCGCCATCGGAGACTGACGCATCACCGATGCCACCAGAATCGCTTCGCGGATTCACGTCGTCGGACATACCTGAAGTGCAGGCTGTACCAATGAGAGAAAGAGAGAGGAGAAAGCTCAGCGTGTTGTAAAAGGGCATAAGGTATCTCTTTCGCGGAGCAAAACCAGCGCTACTGGGAAGTGTTTTGATGCTCTGAGAACCAGCAGAGGCTATATCGGAACTCACTCCATTGCCACTCCCGTCGACGATCCAAAACACCTTGCCCGCAGTCCCGGAGAAGCTATTAATACTATTGGAGCTAATGCTGCGAGTCTCGCCGCTGCCATACTTAGGCTTTTTACCTAAGAATAATTTGACCGTCCGAGAGCACTCACTCTTGAGACTCATTGAAAAATACGTATTTGTACTTGCAGAGCTCGGAGAGGAGCGGCGGGACGCAGCGCGGGCACTCTGCTCCTGCGCCTCCGCAACTATCGCAAAGCTCTGCTCGTTGAGCATCTTGCTCTCAATCGGCGGCAGTGATTCCGCGTCTGCGCCTTGTAGCATCGCTGCGCATCCAGACGAAAACAGTCCAGCCAAACACATCGCAATTGGGGCCTTCATGACTCCAGGAGTCCTCCACCTCTTTGTTGTCGCAACGGTAGGCTAAAACAAGTAGAGCAATGGTTCAGGTGGAGCTCGTAGTCGATGGCTGAGTGACCTTCCTCTTGTTGCCAGAGAGCGAAGAAAAAGACACGAGACATGGCTCAGTATCGCATCATGATGCTGTCCGTTGCTCTGTATCCACTTAAGCTCACCCAGAGCAATGATTGTGCGAGAAAGCAATGGCCGTTCAAACCTATCAGTAGTAACATTTTGAACGCATGCCAAGCAGGGTAAGTGACTCCGAGATCGCCAACTTGGAAACAGTAGCGCAGGGGACGACCGATGCAGAGGGCGACAGGCAAGCCCCCTTTTCCAAGGGTGACAAAATTGGCGGCTTTGTCGTTATCGATCGTCTCGGCGAAGGTGGCATGGGTGTGGTTCTACTTGCCTACGATCCAAACCTAGATCGCAAAGTCGCTATCAAGCTCCTGCACAGCAACGGCAAAAATGATGCCCAAAGGCACCTACTCCGCGAAGCCCAAGCCATGGCAAAACTTGCCCATCCCAACGTGGTGGCCGTGTACGAGACTGGCATAGCTGACGGCCGAGTCTTCATCGTCATGGAGTACGTGCGCGGACAAAGTGTGGCTCAGTGGCTAAAGGCCAAGAAACGCGAATCGCGAGAAATCGTCAGTGTGTTCCAGGCTGCTGGGGCAGGCTTGGCAGCAGCGCACAAAGCGGGGTTGGTTCATCGCGACTTCAAGCCAGACAATGTGCTCATAGGTAATGATGGTCGTGTGCGTGTGACTGACTTCGGGTTGGCAAGTACGGCAGGCATGCAACGGCAGGAATCTAGTGAATTTTCAGCAGGCCCTAGCGAATCTGACCTTCTCTCAGAAACGATCTCGCGCGAGGGGATGATTGTCGGCACGCCACGCTATATGTCACCTGAACATTTCAAGGCGCTGACCACAGATGGCCGCACCGACCAGTTCAGCTTCTGTCTGGCTCTCTACGAATCACTCTTCCGCCGCTACGCGTTCAAAGGGGAGACATTTTCTGAGCTAGCCAAGAATACTCTCAGAGGGCGGCTGGTACCTCCTCCTAAGGGAATTTGCTCGGTCCGGGTGCGCAAAGCCATTCTTCAAGGTTTGAGTTCCTCACCCGAAGATCGTCACGACTCGATGGATGCCCTAATTGCCGAGCTGAGCGATAGTGCTCTGCGTCGTTACCGATGGCCCATCGCAGGTGCGCTCCTCCTGGCCACTCTCGCCTTTACTGCGGCCTCCCTCATCGGGAGATCCGGGTCTAAGAGTATTCCCTGTCAACGGAAAGACGCTGTGCTCAATCTGTTCTGGGACGCGGACAGCAAGCAGGCTTTGCGCACAGCGTTCGCTAATACCGGGTCGGTTCGAGCAGGCGACATGGCGGACCGAGCCACTTCTCGACTTGACGACTACGCTGAGTCTTGGGTGACTATGCGCCTAGAGGCCTGTCAAGCGACACACGTGCAAGGTATTCAATCCGAAGCAATGCTCGATCTGCGCATCTCCTGCCTAGAACGTCGGCAGCGGGAGGCGAGTGAGCTAATCTCTCAACTGACGGATAAAGCCACATCAGAATTGGTCGATAGCTCTGTTGGCGCTGTCCAGCGCTTATCGCCTCTAGACTATTGTGCAAATCAGACAGCACTGAGCGCAGCGGTTCCGCCTCCACGCGACCCCAAGACTGCGCTGGCCGTTGAAGAACCGAAAATCCGCATTGACAGACTTCAAGGAGAGAACACTGCAGGGAACTATAAATCCATTCTGGGTCAGGTAACTGCTGCTGCCGAGGACGCCGCGACTCTTGGCTACGCTCCTCTCATGGCAGAAGCCTATCAATTGCTCGGCCAAATTCAGGACCTCTCCGGTGAGTCCGATGCCGCAGAGAAGTCGCAGTATGAGGCTGTGTGGGCGGCTCAAGCTGGACACCACGATTACGTTGCAGCCGAGGCGTGGATCGAACTCTTGTGGATTGTCGGTGATGTGCAAGGACGCTTTGAAGAATCACAAACGATTTCCGGTCATGTTCGTGCATCCTTGGCCCGCGTGGGAACCCCTCCTCGTCTGCAGGCAAAGTTTCTAAACTATAAGGGCAACGTCTTCTATCGAGCCAAGAAATACGAAGAAGCGGTTGAGGCTTACAACGGCTCTCTAGAGATTCGAGAACAAGAGAACCCCAAGAATGAGTTGTCTGAGGCTGTCGTGCTTAACAATCTCAGCGTAGTCCGACGCTCAATGGGGGAATTCGAGGCCGCCATCGTATTGTCCACTCGCTCCCTAGAAATCAGGCAGCGCGAATTAGGAGAGCACCATCCTAGAGTCGCTGTAGCCATGACCAACCTTGGCATAGCTCTTAGCCAGGTAGGTCAATTGAAACTTGGCATCGATTATTTCAGGCAGGCTCTTGAGATCAAGCGCACGAACAATGGGGTCAACAGCCGAAGCTATGGAATTGGAGCCACCAATCTTGGGGATTCGCTCACGGAGATAGGGCGATTCGAGGAAGCTTTGCCCCACTACCTCGACGCGAAGCGTGCCTTCGAGGAATCACTGGGCCCAGACAACACGATACTTGCCTACCCTTTGGCAGGCGAAGGCGATTGCCTTGTAACTCTTGCTCGATACGCTGAGGCCATCGAGCCATTGCGAAGGTCGTTGCAACTTCAGTCTAACGATCTAAACTCTATGGATGCCGCCGCCACTCGTTTCAATCTCGCCAAGGCCTCGTGGGGCAGCGGCGACGAGGCTGGTGCACGCGAGGCAATTCGTCTCGTAGAAAGCGTCTATGCCAATGCTGGTGACAAAGCCGACAAAGAACTCGCCGAGGTACAGGCGTGGGTCGACTCGCACTAGCCTGTTCGATATATGTCCGGTTCCGCCAAGAGCCCTGCTAGACAACTACATCTCCCATTCGTGAAGATCATTTCTCCCCCATTGGCCTAGATTGTGTCAACACGCATTAGAGAAGT